>CANOWY010000007.1 GCA_947571135.1 uncultured Mycoplasmatota bacterium | reverse complement strand
AATGATTCCACTAAAATATCCAATATTTTGAATTTTAACTAGCACAACGCGTTAAATTATGATATTATAATTATTAATAAACAAGGGGTTTATAAAAAGAAGGGCTGAAGTGGATGAAAAATGTTAAAAAATTTCGCTTAATCGCGATGATTGCTAGTATTTTGCTACCTATTTTATTTGTTTTTGGATTCATAGGATTTCATAGTAATGAACTTGTGATAAGACCAATCCATTATATTATATCTGTAGTTTTTTTTATTACCTTTTCTTTGTTTTTAACATGTATTTTCTTATTGTTTAAAAATAGAAAAGAAAAAAAAGAAAAATTATCGAAGGTCAAAAAAATAGTATTTGTTGTTTTTTTGAGTCTAGAAATTTTAGGAAGTAGTACTTTTCTAATTCTTTTGTATAGTCCTATTCGAGTATTTCGTGAGTGGCTTATTTCTTCTGCTATGGCGACAATGAGTCATAAGTATTTGGCTACATGGTTTTATAGTGAAGAGGAAATTAATAAAGTATTAGAAGCCAATCAGTTGATTGAACAAAATGAGGATACGGATTTAGATTCCATTCAATTTAATGGGAATTTTAATAAAGACCATTATGAAAATGAATATGAAAGAGATATTTTTACGTTAGAAAATGTAAATGATCCTTATAAAATTATTCCAATTACTGAAAAAAATTTTAAGGGTTATTTAGCCGTTATTTATGATCCTGCAAGAATTAGTGTTGCTGTAACAAAACATTTAAATGCAACAGGACAGTATGTTACCGAAATGGCTGCAGATAATCATGCCCTTTTTGCTATTAACGGAGGAGGATTCTTAGATCAAAATAAAAAAGGAACGGGTGGAATTCCAGATGGGGTTTTAATTCGAAATGGAAAAGTTTTATCTGATAAACCTTATAATACTTCTGGTGGGGTTATTGGATTTACAAAAGATAATAAACTTATTTTGGGAAAGATGAATGCCAAACAAGCCCTTAGTAAAGGAGTAAGAGATGCTGTTTCTTTTCGTCCTTTCTTAATTGTAAATGGTAAGAAGTCTTTTACTAAGGGAAATGGTGGTTGGGGCTATGCGCCCAGAACTGCGATTGGCCAAAGAAAAGATGGGATTGTCCTTATGTTAGTAGTAGATGGAAGAACAGTTCAAAATCCAGGAGCAACACTTGTAGATTTAATGAATATTTTATACAATTATGGTGCTTATAATGCTACGAATTTAGATGGCGGTACATCAAGTGTAATGGTGCTTCCAAAAGAAGAAGCAAAAAAATATATTACAGAAAAAGAAATGAAAACACGTTGTAAAAAAGACTATTGTTATATTAATGATATTGTAAATGGAAGTGGAGCCCATGTGACAAGACCAGTTGTGAGTTCCTTTATTCTGAAGTAGAAAATATTTGTCAAAGTGATTCTTTTATGGTAGACTAAAGATGTTAACTTATAAGTTAATGTCTTTATTTTTGGCCTGTTGGTGAAGGGGTTTAACACGCCACCCTCTCAAGGTGGTATTCACGGGTTCGAAACCCGTACAGGCTACCATTTATGTATTTTAAAGTCCTTAGTTATGGGCTTTTTATTTTAGAAAAGGAAAAACTAACTATGAAGTATTTTTGTCGTTATGATTCTATTATTGGTGAAATTATTCTGATTAGTGATGGAAAATATTTACTTTCTTTAGAAATAGGAAAAGATAATAATATGGTTTTAAAAGAGAATAATAATTTGCCGTTGTTTCAAAGAGTAAAAAAATGGTTAGATATTTATTTTCAAGGAAAGGAACCTATAGCCAATTTTCCTTTAAAGTTAGAAGGGACTGCTTTTCAAAAAGAAGTTTGGGAAATCCTTTTAAAAATTCCTTATGGAAAGGTAATAACTTATGGAGAAATTGCGAATCAAATTGCATTAAAAAGAAATATCCCCAAAATGTCTAGTCAAGCAGTTGGAAATGCGATTCATCATAATCCAATTCCTATTATTGTTCCTTGTCATCGTGTAATTGGATGTCATCATAATTTAGTAGGTTATGGACTAGGAATGAAATTAAAAATAAAATTATTAACATTAGAAGGAATAGATTTACAAGGGTATTATTTTTATGAAAAGAAAAAGAAAAATGTAGTACAATAAATGATATTAATGAGGTGTTTAATGTGAAAAAATGGTTATATTTGTTTTTAGGCATACTGGGAATTGTTATGTTTGTTTTACAGATATTTGCTTTTGAAAGTCTAGATGGATTTATAAAATATCTAGTTTGTCTATTTAGTATTTTACTTACCGTTATTAGTTTTATAAAATTGTATCAAGTGTCTAAAATATTTCGTGAATTTTTACACGGTATATTAGAATTGTTGTAGAATTGAGTTGAAATAAAAATGGAAAAATATAAAGAAGTAGAGCGAAGTATTATTAAGACATATCGAAAAGAGATATGGAGTCGTTTTATAAAAGCAGTCAAAGATTATGAATTAATTCAAGAAAATGATAAAATTATGGTGTGTATAAGTGGAGGAAAAGATTCTTTTTTGCTTGCTAAATGTATGCAAGAAATACTTCGTCATGGGAAAATACACTTTGATGCAAAATATGTCGTGATGAACCCTGGATATAATGAAGCGAATAAGGAACAAATTATAAAAAATGCTAAACTGTTAAATATTCCGATTGAAATCTTTAATGCCGATATTTTTGGTTATGTAAATACTTTAGAGACAGGAAATCCTTGTTATTTGTGTGCACGTATGAGAAGAGGACATTTGTACAATAAAGCAAAAGAGTTAGGGTGTAATAAAATTGCTTTAGGACATCATTTTGATGATGTTGTGGAAACGACTTTATTATCGATGTTTTATGGAGCAGAAATTAAAACTATGATGCCCAAACTACATAGTGATAATTTTGAAGGATTAGAGTTAATACGTCCTTTGTATTTCGTGAAAGAAAATAGTATTCTTGCTTGGAAAAATTTTAATGAATTAACATTTTTAAATTGTGCTTGCAGATTTACAGAAAATTGTAGTCTCGTAGATGATGGAACGAGTAAACGTTTGGAAATGAAAAAATTAGTGAATGAATTAAGAAAAGAAGGAAAAGATATCGACGATAATATTATGAAGAGTATTTCAAATGTCAATATGCATTGTATTTTAGGATATACAAAAGATGGAGAAAAACATAGTTTTTTGGATACATATGAGGAAAAATAAATATGAATGATTTGTTTATTAAAAGAATTATTTTTGAAAGAGATAAGGTAAGTGATTTTAGTAAGTATCCTTTTTCTATTCCAATTATAAATAACTTTGAAAGTTTAGAGTTTCATTCAAATGTTACTTTTTTGATTGGAGAAAATGGAGTGGGGAAATCTACACTTATAGAGGCGATAGCACTTTCTTTAGGTTTAAGTAGTGAAAGTGGTACGCAGAATTTTCTTTATAAATCCAAAGATACACATTCTTCTCTAAATCGTTATCTTACTTTACATAAATCAGGACGTGTACCTAGCACAAAATATTTTTTAAGAGCAGAATCTTTTTATAACTTTTCTACTGAAATGCAAAGATTAGTAGAAGAGGACAGTTTTATTACTTTACTAGATGCATATGGCGGATATTTACATGAATGTAGTCATGGAGAAGCCTTCCTTAAAGTTGTTCAAAATCGTTTTTCGAAAGAAGGACTTTATATTTTAGATGAGCCAGAAGCCGCGTTATCACCAAATAGGCAAATGAGTTTGCTTTGTTTGATAGATGAATTATCTAAAAGTGGTTCTCAATTTATTATTGCAACACATTCTCCTATTTTAATATCTTATCGTGATGGTGAAATTTTAGATTTAAATCAGAATTTAAAAAAAGTAGAATATAAAGAGACAGAGATTTTTAAAACTTACAAATTATTTTTAGAAAATTCAGATAGAATGCAAGAGTATTTATTTAAAAATGAAAATTAAGATAAGTTTTACAAAATTTGAGAAAAATAGAAACATTTTAAAGATTTTACTAATTTTCCTTCCATTTTTACAGATTTAGCAAATTGTTTTTTTCTTTTTGAAAATTCCCCAGTAGATTTCCTTTGTTTTGTATTAAATTTGGCAAATTAGCAATTTGACGCTATTTTTACTTGTATTATATTGTAACTTGCGAGATGCAAAAATTTGGTGTTTGCCACTTTAATTCTATTACAGAGAGAAGTGGTCACATGATAAGTAAGAAAGATATATTAATTCTAGTATTACTTGTGATAATAATTCTTTTTAACTAGAAGTAAATAACATAAGGGGGTTTGGAATTAAAAAAGCACCGTCCATTTTAAAAGGACAGATGCTTGTCTTAAAAACGGCAAGCACTTAAAATTAAGTGTCTCGCTTAAAATAAGTCTATAATATATTTTTATATAAGTAAAGAAGATTTGCAATGAAAGAGGTGGATAGATGTTAAAATTTAGAAAAGAGTGTTATAATTTTTAAAGAAAGTAAAGAGGGATACTATGAAACAACTGAATAAACTTATTTTTGCTTTATTTTTCTTTTTCCTTTTTATTACCTGTCCTTGTGCTAAAACAGACTATATCTATTTAGATATTCACTTACCTAATGTAGGGGCTAAAAATATATTGCTTTATAATTTAAATGATAGTCAAATTCTATATGAACAAAATAGTGGGGAAAAAATTTCAATTGCGAGTTTAACTAAAATTATGACGGCACTTGTTGCCATAGAGTCATTTACTAATCTAAACGAAGTTGTAACTGTACCAAATGGGGCATTTTACAATGTATCTGGTTATGCAGAAGCAGGATTTAAAGTAGGAGACCATGTTACTATTAAAGATTTACTTTATGGAACACTTCTTCCAAGTGGCGCAGACGCCGCACAGGCTCTAGCCATATTAACAAGTGGTAGTCTTTCTTCTTTTGTAGAAAAAATGAATGAGAAAGCGAAATATTTAGATATGCAAAATACGCATTATGAGAATCCAGTGGGGAGAGACAATGAACAAAATTATTCCACTTTAAATGATTTAGCAAAACTTTTATTTTATGCTTTAGAAAATTCAACCTTTTATGAAATTTATACAACAAGACAGTATATCACTTTAAATAATTTAGAATTTTCTAGTACACTAGTTGCCCCTTCGTCTAAATACAATTTAAATATTCAAAATATTAAAGGCTCTAAGTCGGGGTATACAAGAAATGCAGGACTATGTTTATCTAGTATTGCAGAGTATAATGGAATACAATATTTACTTATTACAGCAGGATCTGCATATGAAAATGGGTTTCCTAATCATATCGTCGATAGTTTAAACATTTACAATTATTTCTTTGACAATTTCAGTTATCAATCTATCTTAGAAAATGGAGAAGTTCTTCATACTTTGGAAATTGAAGATGGATTTTCGAAAGTATATGAAATTAAAAGTACAGAAGATAAAAATATTTATTTAGAAAACGAAACTGAAATTGAGTACGTTTATAGAGGAATAGAATCTTTAAATTATAAAGTAAAAACAAATGAGAAACTTGGGGAAATAGATGTGAAATATAAAGATAAAACTTTGTATACATACGAAGTGTTTTTACAAGAAGAAATTGCATATAAACATACAAAATTAATCCTTCTTTGTATTTTAGTCCTAATTGTATTATGTATTTGGATTATACGAAAAAAGAAAAAACGAAAAAAATAAAATAAAATATTTGACAAATACCTTCGGGGGGGGGGTATAATTTAAATAGAAAACATTTCTATAGGAATCATTACGTGTTATAATGAATTTAGGAGGAAGTTATATGTTAAAAGTAGAAAATGTAACAAAATATTATGGAGACTTTTTAGCAGTTGATGATTTATCTTTTGAAGTGAAAACGGGTGAAATTTTTGGCTTACTGGGTGTAAATGGTGCTGGTAAAACAACTACATTTCGAATGATTAATGGTCTTCTTGATAAAACAAAGGGAAGTATTACTCTTGATGGAAAACCGATTGACTATACAGTAACAGATAAAATTGGTTTTTTAACGGAAGAGCGAAGTTTACTTACAAAGTTAACCGTAAAAGAACAAGCCATTTATTATGGTATTTTAAAGGGAATGGATGAAAAAACTATATTAGAGAAATTAGAGTGTTGGTTAGAAAGATTTCATATTACAGAGTACAAAGAAAGAAAAATAAAAGAACTTTCCAAAGGAAATCAACAAAAGGTGCAATTTATAACTGCAATTATAAATGAACCAAAATTACTAATTTTAGATGAGCCATTTTCAGGTCTTGATCCAATTAATGTACAAATGTTTATGGACGTTATAAGAGATTTAAAAAAGAAAGGTACTAGTATTATATTTTCTTCACATCGTATGGAACATGTAGAAATGTTTTGTGAAAAGTTAGTAGTTCTTGTACATGGAAAGAGTGTTTTATCTGGAGAACTTAAACAAATCAAAAAAGAATATCGTAAGAAAAATATTCATATTGAAGCAGAAGGAATTGATACTCGGGCATTAAAAAAAGTAAAAGGTGTTCTAGAGGTTATCGAAAATGAGAATGAAATCATTGTAAAAATTGAATCAAACGAAAATGCAAGTGATGTATTTGACTTTGTAAAAAAATACAAAGAAGTAAGTAAATTTGTAGTAGAAGATGCTACTTTAAATGAAATTTTCTTAGAGAAAGTAGGTGTAACCTATGAAAACTAAATTAAAATTTTTAATTAAACAAAGTTTAAAAAAGAAGATTGATACGAAATGGTTTAAAATTGCCAATATCTTAATTTTAATTTTATTAATTGGTATTGTAAATATTGATAGAGTGATCAGTTTCTTTGGTGGAGATTTTGAGAATAGTACGAAAATATTCGTAGTTGATGATGCAAATGCTTATCCGCTTTTAGAGTCAAATTTTAATGCATTAAAAGATTCGTTAGAAGATCTTGGAAATTATGAACTTGAAAATAGTGAAAAAAGCATTGAAGAATTAAAAGAAGAGATTAAGGAAAGTGATAGTGTTATTGTAAACATTTCTCTTTCTAATGAAGAATACATTAAAGCAGATGTTATTAGTTTTGATCCAATTGGAACGATTACAGAACAACTCTTACAAACTAGTTTAAATAGTGTAAAATCTGCGTACGTTTTACAAAATAGTGGAATTTCTGAAAGTGAAATTGCAGCACTTACAAGTAATGTAAGTATCCATAAAGAAGTTACGAATCCAGAATTAGATGAAAATGCAGAAGGGCGTGACATTTTATCGAGTGGTTTAATTCTTGTCATGATTGTTCCGTTCTTTTTACTTATTACGATGTTAACCCAAATGATAGGAGCAGAGATTAACGATGAAAAGTCAACCAGAAGTATGGAAATCATTATTTCAAATGTCTCTCCAAAAATCCATTTTGCATCTAAAATTATTTCTTCTACATTGTTTGTAATTATTCAAGCCCTATTATTAGTCGGATATGCAATTGTTGCTCTTATAATACGTAAATTATTAACATCATCTTTAATCGGGGCAGTTCCAGGAGAAGTAACAGATTTTGTAACAGAAACTTTGACAACGGTTAAAAATACGGGTGTTCTTGATTTATTAGTAAAAGGATTACCATTTATTTTATTATTATTTATTTTCAGTTTTCTGGCTTATGCAATTATTGCTGGAGTACTTGCTTCTATGACTACAAATATTGAAGATTATCAACAATTACAAACACCACTTATGATTATTTTACTTGTTGGATATTATATTGCTATTATGGCTTCGGCTTTTGAAGGGGCGTTGTTTGTAAAAATAGTGGCTTACATTCCGATGTTATCTTTCTTAATTGCTCCCGTAATATTTTTACTTGGACAGATTAGTTTGCTAGAACTTATTATTTCAACTGTGATTTGTGGAATTGCAACGTATCTATTGTTCCACTTTGGTTTACGTATTTATAAAGTAGGAATACTTAATTATTCTAGTCAAAATTTATGGAAAAAAATATTTAAATCTGTAAAAGAAAAATAAAAAAGGTCTCTAGTAAAAGGGACTTTTTCTATGGGAAGATTTTATCTTTTGTTTTCGATTAAATCTTCTAAATTAATATTTGGATTTGCTTTGATGAAATAGTTTGTATCTTCATTAAATGTATATCCTGATTTTAGAGCAATTTTGCTTGTTATTTTATTAGGTGTCAAATCCATGATAGTTGTAAATAGAATATTTGGATTACAAAATAACATTTGTTCTAACATATTAAGGGCTATTGTTGCAAATCCTTTTTTTCTATGATTTCTATGCGTTATGAATGAAATATCAGCAATATTTGAAGTTCTCATCATGATGTAAATATTGACCAACGGTTTGCCATTTATAATTAACATATAGTTTTTTGATAGTACACTTTCATATGTTTTTTGGGTATTGTAGAGCAATTTAAAATATTCAAAATCCGACAAAGTTTCTAGATTTATTTTTTCTTTACAAACACTTTTTAAAAAAACTTGTTTCCACATAGGATTATTTTCTTTTGTAAAGGTATACAGTAATTTGTAACTTTCTTCGTCCTCTGCAAGTGGTTTTAAGAACATAGAAATTCACCCCCCCTTTTTGTAAGTAAGTGATATATTACAATACACAATTTCTTTTGTCAAATGAAAAAGATTCCATTTTCTAGACTTCATTTAAAGAATTTGATACAATATTTACGGGTGTTTACTATGTTAAAAATAAAGAATTTGACTGTAAAAGTTTTAGATAAAACAATATTAGAAGATTTTAATTTAGAAATAAATAGAGGGGAAATCCATGTGTTGATGGGACAAAATGGTGCAGGGAAATCAACTATTTCGAAAGTTCTATTAAGAGATCTTCATTATGAAATTACAAATGGCAGTATCATTTTAAATGAGAAAAATTTATTAAATATGAACACAACAGAAGTAGCGAGAGAAAGTGTTTTTTTAATCGGACAAAATCCAGTAGAAATAAAAGGGGTTAGTAATGCAGAGATGTTACGAACAACATTAAATGATCAAGGAAAGAAAGAAGAAAATATTTTAGAATTTAATCGTCATTTAACGCGTCTTTGTGAAAAACTTTTGATTCCAAAAGAGTTTATTCATCGTGATATTAACTACAACATGAGTGGAGGAGAAAAAAAGAAAATGGAACTTCTTCACATGTGGATGTTAAAACCTAACTTTATTATTCTAGATGAAATTGATTCTGGTTTAGATGTAGATTCATTAAAACTAGTTGCAACTTCTATTCGAGAATATTACGAAGAATATAAACCTAGTCTTCTTATTATTACTCATCAAAGAGCACTTTTAGAGATTGTAAGACCAGAATTTGTTCATGTACTGAATAATAAGAAGATTGTCCAAAGTGGAGGATATGAACTTGCTTCAAAAATATTTAATGAAGGATTTACTGGGGCAAGCATTATAGATAAGAGTGATAACGTTGAATAAAATAATAGTAGAACAAGATGTTTTAGTTTTACAGGAGGAAGATGCAGTTTTAGATATACGTCCAAATAAATTAGATTTAACTGTAAAAGGAAGAGTGTACTGTGGAATACAGGATTTTACAAATAAAGAGTTGCATATTCAGTTAGAAGAAAATAGTCACTTAATTATTGAGTTTTTGATAAGTATAGAAAATAGTAAAAATAAAATTACGATTTCTAATGGAGAAAATGCAAAGTTGGATTTACATTATGCTTGTACTTATAAAGGCGAAAATGAACTTATTGTTGATAGTATCCTTGCCACTTCTCATAATGAGAATAGGATTTTGATTCGAGCAGTAGAAGAAGAGGGAACTTTAATAGTAAAAGCAACAGGAAGTATAGAACATGATACGAAGGATAATGTCTATTTAGAAGATATTAAAGCACTGACAAATTATAATTATAGTATAAAGGTGATGCCAGATTTAATTGTGAAAACAGATTCTGTTATGGCAACTCATAACGCAACGATAAGTCCTGTTGACACAGAAGAACTCTTTTATTTGGAAAGTAAAGGTTTAGATAAGACCCATGCCACTTCTTTAATTAAAGAGGGTTTTTTAAAAGGGATTGTGGAAAATGAAGAATTAAAGACTGGGGAGGTGAAATGATATGAATAGAGAAGATTTTCCAATGCTTGCCCAAGATATTGTATATTTTGATAATGGAGCCACTACTTTAAAGCCGAAATGTGTAATTGATAAAACAGTAGAATACTATAGCGAATACGGTGCTAGTAGTCATCGAGGGGATTATGATATTGCTTATAAAGTAGATCAAGAATATGAAGGAGCAAGAGACAAAGTACGTAATTTTATTCATGCTAAGTATTTAGAAGAAATTATATTTACGGCGGGTTCAACAGAGAGCCTAAATTTGATTGCAAGTGGTTTTTTTAAAAAATTATTAGAACCAGGAGACGAAGTATTGATTACAAAATCCGAGCATGCCTCTAATGTACTTCCTTGGTTTTCTCTTGCGAATACCAATGGAATAAAAATAGGATACATTCCTTTAGATGATAATCATTATGTTACTTTAGATAATGTTAAGAAAAGTGTTACACCAAATACAAAAGTGATTAGTCTTGCTTATATTACTAATGTAATAGGTGATATTCGTCCTATTAAAGAAATTGTGGAGTTTGCTCATCAAAATAATATTTTTGTAGTTGTCGATGCAGCACAAAGTATTGGACACATTAAAACCGATGTACAGGATTTAGATGTTGATTTTATGGCGTTTTCTGCTCATAAGATGTGTGGACCAACTGGTGTAGGGGTTTTATATGGAAAAAAAGAACTGTTAGAGGAAGTAGAGCCATTCATTTTAGGTGGGGGAATGAATGAGTCTTTTGATAACGAACATGAGGTGTATTATAAAGAACTTCCCACTCGTTTAGAAGCAGGAACCCCAAATATTGCAGGGGTAATTGCGCTAGGAAGTGCCATAGATTATTTAGAAAGCATTGGGCTTGATAACATTGCAATGTATGAAAAAGATTTAAGAAAGTATTTAGTGGATAGATTACTTACAATACCTCACATTGATATTATTAATATTGAAAGTGATAGTGGTATCGTTTCTTTTAATATTACCGATATTTTTAGCCAAGATGTGGCTTATTATCTAAATAAATATAATATTTGTGTGCGAGCAGGGAATCATTGTGCAAAAATTTTAAAGAAAGAAGTTGGAGTTCATAATACTATTCGTGTTAGTTTGTATTTTTATAATACAGTAGAAGAAGTTGATATGTTAGTAGAGTTACTTTTAGATAAAGATAAGATATTAAAGGAGATGTTATAATGGACGAAAATGTAAGAAGAGAAATTATTTTGGATCACTATCAAAATCCAAAGAACAAAGAAACGGTGGAAGACGCACGTTATATAAAAGCAAATTCTAATAACGAATCTTGTATTGATAATATTAATCTTTATATTTTAATAGAAGAAGGAATTATAAAAGATATCAAATTTGATGGAGAAGCCTGTGCAATTTCTACTTCTTCAACGTCTATTATGATTACAAATTTAATAGGAAAGACAATTAAAGAAGCACAAGAATATATTGATTGCTTTGATGCTATGATAAATGAAAGGGAATATAGTGAAGAAGTATTAAAGGAAGGAATTGTTTACAATACTATTTATAAACAAGGAAATCGTAAAACTTGTGCTTTATTGCCTTATAAAGGAATTAGAAAAGTTTTAGAAGAGTATGAAAAGTAGATTATAATAGTGGAGTCTTTTTGTGATAAATGAATATAAAAGAAAAATTGGAGAATTTAAAAATGGAATGTTTTGGTAGTAAAATAAAGATTATGAATTTGATGCGAAATTTGAAGACCATCCATTAGGAAGTCAAAATGTATATAGGTTGCATTATGTTAATTATCATAGATTTGGAGAAGGATATGGTATAAGGGATAATAATGTAGGATTTCACGATTGTCCATTTAAACCTTTCTTATTACCTCAGGGTATGAATCGAGAAAATACCTTTAAAGTTTTATCTTATTTAACAGATTATATTGAAAGTAATTTTGATATACAACCTTGTTCTTATAAAAGTGTTACTTCACTAGATAGTATTATTAATATGGAAAGATTCGGGTTTACTAGATTAAATATAAGTATTAGTAATGATGATGCAGACATTATTGATTTATTTACGGTAACGGGAAGGCTATTATTATTTAAACAAATCAAATACTATTCAAAATATTTTGAATGGTATACTGAAAATGTCACATTTGAAGAAGTTAAAAAAATTTATGATGAATGTAATATACCATTTTATGATTTAGTAATTAAAGAATAGGAACAAATTGGGAAATTAATTTTAAAATAAAATTACAATTCTAATTATGTCAAAAAAACGTGATTGAAAATAAGAAAAAAGTATTTTGTAATGAAATGTCAAGAAATTTTTGCTTGACATTGGCATATACTTTACTATATAATTTAATTGTTACAAGAAAAGGAAAGCGACTGTATCCAAAGTCCACCTGACTAGCGAATAGCGGTAGGTAAAAAGCCAAAGTAAGTGTGAGTTGTGCTTTTTTAGGTGGATACAGGTGTATCTGCCTTTTATAATGTATGGAGGTGCATTTATATAGCAAATTATAAAAACGAATTGCCGATTAATGAGCAGATTAATGTAGCAGAATTAATGGTGATTGGACCAAATGGAGAGCAATTGGGTTTAAAAAAATTAGAAGATGCTTTGACACTTGCAAATTATGCAGGACTTGATTTGGTTTTAATGAATGCAGGTGGGAATCCGGCAGTTGCTAAAGTAATGGATTATAATAAGTATAAATATGAAAAGCAAAAAAAACAAAAGGAAGCCCAAAAAAAACAACGTGAAACTAATAAAGAAGTAAAAGAGTATCGTTTATCTGTTACGATTGATGTTCATGATTTTGAAACTCGTGCAAAAAATGCAAAAGAATATTTAGAAAAAGGACATAAAATTAAAGGCTTAGTTCGTTTTAAAGGAAGACAAATGGCTCATACTGAACTTGGGCGTGATGTCTTAGTAAAATTTGCCGATGCGTTAAATGAATATGCCGATGTCGAAACCGAACCAAAAATGGAAGGTAGAAGTATGTATATCATTTTGGCACCAAAAAAAGAAAAGTAGGAAAGAAGGAGTGTATTATGGCAAAAGGACCAAAACAAAAAACACATAAAGCAAGTAGCAAAGTATTTAAAAAGCGCGCAAATGGAACATTATCTTATAAAAAATCAGGAGGAAACCATAAAACAAGTAAAGATAGTGCAAAACAAGTTAGACAAAGAAGAAATAAAGGAACATTAAGTAAAGGAGATACTGACAGAATTAAGTCAGTAATCTAGTAAGGAGGGTATAAAAGATGACAAGAGTTAAAGGTGGAACAGTTTCTAAAAATCGTAGAAGAAAAGTATTAAAACAAGCAAAAGGTTATTTTGGAAGTAAACATAGACTTTATAAAACTGCTCAAGAACAAGTTTTCCATAGTGGAGAATATGCTTATCGTGATAGAAGAACGAATAAAAGAAATTTTAGAAAATTATGGATTACAAGAATTAATGCAGGATGTCGTGAAAATGATATCAGTTATTCTAAATTTATAAACGGACTTAATATTGCAGGTATCGAAGTAAATAGAAAGATGTTATCTGAACTTGCTATTGATGATTCTAAGGCTTTTGCTGATTTAGTAAATGTTGCAAAAGAAGCATTAAAAAGTGGTAAGAAACCAGTAGAAAAAACAGTAGTAAAGGAAGAAAAGAAAGTTACTTCAACTAAAAAAGAAGAGAAAAAGGAAGAAGTAAAAGAATCTCCTAAAAAAGAAGAAACAAAAGATTATAGTAAAATGACTTTAGCAGAATTAAAAGCAGTAGCAAAAGAACAAGGTGTTAAAGGATATTCTACTATGAAAAAAGAGGAATTATTAAGTAATTTAAAATAAATATCCGAGAGGGTATTTTTTTTAGTTGAAATATAAAAAGTATAGAGTATAATAATGATAATTTTTGAAAGGAAAAGGTATACTTATGAAATATGATCATACTATTATACATGAAGGAAAAGAATGCAATGCAGTAGAAGTTCTGAAAGAATTAGATTTAAATCAATCAGTTTATTATAGTCAGAGAAAAAAAGGATTGTCTGCACAAGATGCTTTTTTGTACTGTTTGAATTATAAACACCATGTTACAATAAAAAATATTGCAGAAAAAGCAAATGTATCTGTAAAAATAATGAGCAGAGGATTTCGCAATGGTATGTCAGAAGAAGAAATAATAGATTATCAAAAAGAAATGAAAGAAAAAAAACTGCAAACACTAAATTATTTACGTGAAATTGGGTTACCTAAAGAATATAATAGTTTAACGGATTTTTGTAATCGTGAACAATTAAATATGTCTATTATTTACAAAAAAATTCAAAAAGGTTTAAATTTGTATGAAGCCGTTCAAAATTCGCTTGTCATAAAAGAAGGATGTGTTAGAAAAAGTGCTAAATTGTTTGGTGTTCAATTAAAATCAATTGCTCAAAAATATAAATTAGACCCTAATCAAATCAATTTTTGGAAAAGAAATGGTTTTGATTATCAAGATGCAATTGAAAGAGAAGTTTTTACTCGTATTTTCGGTTTCATTACAAATGGTTGGAGAACTTTTAATTTGTGGGAAATCTATCAAAATAAATTTTTAAAAGGGGTAGATATTCAAGATAAAGTAACAGATAGTGAATTAGAAAGTTTTGTAACCATTTATAATCGTATGAAACATATAAAAAAAGATTTTGTTTATTATGAATTTTTAGAAAGTGTCGGAATTTCTGTGTATCAGTTATTAAGCCTTGATGAGCGAGTACAAGATGTTTTACTAACTGATGCAAATGTTTCCTTTACTTTAAGTGAATTATATTACATATTAGATTTTGAACATGGTCTAATGAGTGAATTTACTTATATTGAAACACATCATATGTGGGTATATTGAGGCAATAGAGAAGTATTAAAAAAATTAAAAAAACCAAGTAATTAGGCTTGGTTTTCTATATAATAAGCATAGTATTCATCAAAGGTGATATTTTCTTCATACATTTGAGTAGCAACATCTTTTCCTACATAACGCCAGTGCCATGCTTCAAAACTATATCCAGTTAAGTATTCTTTTTCTTCGGGATATCGTTCAATAAAGCCATACAAATGAGCATTGTTTTTTAACCATGAATAGGCTGGAGAGTCTTTAAATGTAGAGGTTGCTTGGTTTCCTATTTCAAATACATCGATTGCTAGTCCTGTTTGGTGTTCAGAGTGTCCTGGTCTTGCTGCAACTTTATCGGCTTCCTTCATACCACTGCTTGCTTTAATATTATTATAAACTCTTTCTTGGGTTGCAAGATCACGGTAACTAGAATTTACAATTAAAGTTAATCCTTCGTTTTTTGCAGCGTTCCACATGGAAACATATGCATCATTTGCTTCTTTCGTGATTTTATTTCCATCATAAGAATAACGGATACTAATATCTGATATTTCAAGTGGTTCAAAATTATCAGGAAGAGTGTAGTATTTATTTACGTTTATTAAAACTCCTAATGAAGTGTCTGTTGGAATATCATGTTCATAAAAGTCATAGTCTCGATTTACATTTACAATGGCTACTACGTCTTTTATAATAGTATCCTTATTGCTTTCTTTGTATTTTAAATAACGCTCTAAATTTTTATGTATGTAGTATTTTTCTTGAATTAACTCTACAATTGTTGTATTTTTTTCTCTTAAAAGAATAGAATTTAAAATTTCATCTTCTTTATAAAAATCTACTAATTTTTTTGCTTCTTCCAAAGTATAGCCATGTTCTATAAGTTTGTATTCATATGTTTGTCTGTATTGATAATCATTATAAAAATTTAGCCCTAAAATACTTCCAACGATGAGAATAATTAATACAATAATTCCTCTGTACATTACTTTCTTTTTTAGTTTCAGTTTGCTCATTTTATCCTTCTTTCTAGTATAGGAACATTATAACACAGTCGTAAACTATTTACAAAGAGGAAGAGTTGTAGTATTATGTTTATATGATAGTAGGAGGTCTTAATAGGGATGAATAAAAATAAGCAAGTATTGGAATTGTGTCCTAATTTCTATCGTATTATCAATTTTGAATATTTTGAAGAAGATTTAGTAAGTGAAAAAATAATTAAAATATATGAGGATTTTATCTTTAAAGCCGATATCAAAAATGAAGAGGATGTTAAAATTGTAAAGAAAATTGATTATGTTCTTGGGAAATATATTGATGATAATTTATTTCGAAGAAAAATGCAAAAAGAAATCTTTAATGTAAAGATAACTAAAACATATAAAAATAAATTACGTACTGTAGTAGAGAGTATTATTGCTATTTTTAATCATTATGAAGAAGACACGACTAGAAGTATTTATATCTCAAGGTGGATTTAAAGCAGTAATTTTTCATTATAATAAAATAAAAAGACTCCTTATGAAGTATTCAAATTGGGCTTTAAAAGGAGTTTTTTTATTAAAAGATGACTTCTTCTAACTTTTCGAAGCCACTTCATTTCTTACTGGTGTCCTAAGGGAGGACGCAATGTCATCAGTTTAAGAAACTATGCAAGAAATTGTGTAGTTTTTATTATGGAAAAATAGGATATGAACAATTATAAAAAATAAAAGAGAAATGGAAAAATAAATATCCAACTGCATTAAATCATGGGAAGAAAATTGGGATTTAATCCTCGGTGAATTTTCCATTATGTTTGAAGGAAGAATTTAGTTCTTTGATATATCTATGATATGATTCAATCATAGAAAAAGGAATCCTTTGAATTCCTAGCAAATTTGAATTACCATGGTTAGATGGACTTTACACAAAATTTTTTACACTCTCTCTAAGTGGTTCATAAAATAATTTATAAATTTATCTTGTTCGCTTGTTTTTAATATATTTTAATAGTATACTTTCCTTAGGGAATATCAGTTGTTGAGTGTCTACCTCTAATTTTTCAAAGAGAGGAGGTTTGATAAAATGAAAACTAGGACTTTTATCATTAAAACTCTTAGGCTCATTGCTATCATTTTATTTCTCCTTATCATTATGATAATAGTAATAAAAAAATGACACTTAATTCACATATGAATTAAATGTCTTACACATTAATATGGGTAGACATTCAACATAGCAAAACTGAATGTTCCCTTTTTTATTTTATGCAAGTTTCCTTGACATATTCATAATAACATAAAAAAAGACTTTTAACAAGTCTCTTATCTAAAGTTCGAACTATTCGAACAGATTGTTCAATGGTAGCGCCGGGGAGATTCGAACTCTCGACCTACCGGGTATGAACCGGTTGCTCTAGCCAACTGAGCTACAGCGCCACAAATAAACAATATAATGATAGCATACTTTAGGATGTCTTGCAACTAAAAACTTCATTTTTTAAATTATATATATTTTTGCTAAATTTTTAAATAAATGATATAGTATTAATAGAATAAGGAGGATTTTCTATGGAAAAAAAAGGATATTCTATATTTGTCTCAAGTTTGTTTTTAATAGCGATAGTAGTATGTTTTATAAGTGATGTAGTGGTTCATAATCAGTTTACTTGGTCCATATTAGTAGTAGTTTCTCTTGCATTTTCTTGGGGAGTGATTATTCCTAGTATAAAGTTAGGAATAAAAGGCATAAGTCGTAGTTTAATTGTTTTAACTATACTTTTACTTCCATATTTATATATATTGGGCTATTTACTACAAGTAGAAAAATTATTTGGTGTTGGTACTTGCATTTCTTTGGTTTCTTTATGGTATTTATGGAGTGTCTATTTTTTATTTAAGACATTAAAAAAAAGGCAATACTTGGTTTTAGGTATTACTTGTTTTCTTGGTATACCACTTTCATTGTTTATTCATATTATTTTAGTTCGATTTGCGATTGAAAATAATCTTACTAGTTGGGATTATCTATCGTTTTTCATAATGTTTTTATTATCTATTATTTTTATGGGTAAAGACTATTTTGAGTATAAAAAGTTAAGAACCAAAAGAAAATATGATTTGTAAAATTTTGAATATTCTTAAAAGAATGGAATAATATTAAAATTTGCTTTCATTTATTTTTATAATCTGGTATATTATTTATAAGGAGTGTGAAAAGATGAAAAAAGTCATGATGGGAATTGTTGCTTGTTTATCTCTTATGTTGCTGACTGGTTGTGGGAATGAGCAGAAAACAATGAATTGTTCAAGAACTATGAACCAAAGTGGTGCCTCTATTGATTTAAAATATGAAGTATTATACACTGGTGCATATGTAGATGTTGTAAAATCAAAAGAAAAAATTACAAGTGATGATGAAGAATTATTGGAAACATATCGTAAGAATGTCGAGACACAATATGCCCCATATAAAGATGTTGAACATTATGTTACGAATGTTAGTATCGATGGTAATGTTTTGACAAGTACTGCTGATATTGATTATACCAAAATTGATACTTCAAAAATGATTGAGATTGATTCTGCAAACGGAAGTCTAATTCAAGACGGAAAAGTAAAGTTAGAAACTATTAAGAGTTTATATGAGTCTCTGGGAATCACTTGTGAAAAGTAATATAAAGTAAAAGTAGAGTTTTCTACTTTTTTTTGTTTCACTTAGATTTCTACAAAATGTAGAGAAAATATTTTAGTAAACTGTGTTAGAATATTTTTAAGGTGAAGAAATATGAACATAGGATATAGAATAGCAGAAATGCGAAAAAGAAAAAAATTAAGTCAGCAAGAATTAGCAGATAAACTTTTTGTAAGTGATAAGACTATTTCTAGTTGGGAAGCCAATCGTACAGAACCAAGTTTAGCATTCGTAGCCAAAATGAGTGAAGTCTTTGATTGTAATATTAGTTATCTTGTTTATGGGGAAATAGAAAGGAATGATATTGAGACAGAAATCCGTTTTAAACTTACTGAAAAAGAGTACAAAGAATTAGAACTGTTTTTTAAAAATAATGCAACCGTTTTAGGAGAAAACAAGCAATTGGATACTTATTTTCAGCCAACATTTCGTAATTTTATAAATCAAGAGAAGATACAAAATAAAGAAGAAATAAAAGAATGGCTACGTATTGGAAAAAGGGGAAATAAAGTGATTTTAAATTACAAATATTGGCATATAAATTATTGTGATGAGTATGAAGTAGAAATTGACAATAAAGAGAATTTAACAAAAATATTTACTGCTCTTGGATTGGAAGAGTTAATTTGTGTAGATAAGGAGCGTAAAACATATTGCTATTTGGATAAATATGAAATTGCTTTGGATTTTACTAAAGATTTAGGTTATTTTATTGAAATAGAAGTAAAAAAGTATTCTAAAAATGTATTAAAAGAATATGATGCATTGTTAAAGGTGGCCAAAGATTTACATTTAAATTTAGATTTAATTGATAATAGGGGATATCCATATCTTTTAATAGAACAAAAATATAACAATATGGAGTAATAAAAAACACTTAATTCAAAACTTGAACTAAGTGTTTTTTAAATTATATGGAAACAATTAACAAAACTTTCATTACTTGCTTCCATTTTTATTATGAACATCTTTTTTTTGTTTATACATTATAATTTGTTATTTTCGTAAAAACCTTTAATAGAAAGTAAAATCTTATCAATACTTTTATCATTAAATGGTTTGTTCAGAACATCTAAAATAGGGTAACTAAATACTTTTTTGATTGTTTCTTCAGTATCATCTCCAGTAATGATAACAACAGGAATTTTCTCAATTAAATTGTTTTCTTTTAAATACTTTAATACTTCAAATCCATCTAGTCCTGGCATATTTAAATCGAGTAATATAGCATAAACATCATTATTTTGAAGGATAGTAATGGCATCACTTCCATCATTGGCACGTGAAATTTTATATTCTTCTGCCATATTTTTTTCTAAGTAATTTAAAATAATATTAGAATCGTCTGCAATTAGAATATTCTTTTTATTATTGATTTCTGTACTAAAGTAACTATTTAGAAGAGTAACTATATTGCGCACTGTTTCTTTTAAAGTATTGAAATTTGTTAAAATATAGTCTTTATTTCCTTCTTTTCCTTTTAATTCATGATCTAAAAAAACTTCAGAGTCTTTCATAAAACCTAAGTATTTTGCTTCACTTTTTATACTATGGGCAAGAATAGCATAGTTTGACCAATCGCTTTCATTTTTATAATTTTCCAAACTTGCAAGTTTGGAGTTCAAAGTATCTTTGAACTCTTTTAAACTTTCATTATAAGAATCTATATCTCCCCATAATTCTAAAGCAGCATTAACATCAACATTATTATTTTTTAATAAATCAATTTTATTCGTCATTATCATTTCCTCCTAAATATTTATTTAAAACTCTGTCAAGTTCGTATCTATCAATTGGTTTGGATAGATAAGCATTAAATCCAACATTTAAATATTTCTCATCTGTTCCTTCAATCGCATCAGCGGTTAAGGCAATAACGGGAATATCAAATCCGTCCATTTCTTTTAATCTTCTTAATGTTTCAACGCCATTCATTTTTGGCATCATAATATCCATTAAAATTAAATCAAAAGTTTGAGTTTCTAATGCTTCTAAACATTCATAACCACTTTCTACCATTTTAACATTAAAATTATATGGCTTTAGTATTTGGTTGGCCACTTTTAAGTTGATTTTAGAGTCATCTACAATTAAAATGCGCTTACCAGGGTTATTTGTATAATCAATTTCTATTTCTTCTGTGTTACTTTCTGGTATTTCCATACTAATGATTTCTTGTTCTATATATACTCTAAATACGGAACCACTCTCGAATTTACTATCAACTGTAATTTTTCCGCCCATCATTTCAGTAAGGCTTTTGGTAATGGCAAGTCCAAGACCAGTACCTTCAATTGTGGTATTCCTATCTTCATCAATTCTTTCAAATTTATTAAATAATTTGCTAATATCTTCTTTTTTAATACCACGCCCTGTATCTTTAACGGCGACGTAGAGTAGGCATTTTTTTGTATCTTGGCGATTAATGCAAGTTACATTAAATTCAATTTCTCCTTCATCTGTATATTTTGCAGCATTGGTTAGTAAGTTTAATATAATTTGCTTAACTTTTCCCATATCTCCTTTTAAAATACCAGGTAAATCTGGGGTGATGTTTAATTTAAATTCGATTGGTTTATCTCCAATTCTAGGTTTTACTAATTTATAAAGAGAATTGAATACTTCTCTAGGATTGTATTCTTTAGGAATAATTTCCATTTTATTTGCTTCTATTTTGGATATATCTAGAATACCATTTACAATTTCTAGTAAATTATGAGAGGCATCTACAATGTCTTTAGCAAAACCTTTAATTTCGTCTAAATTAGTAGAAGGTAACATACATTCACTAAAACCAACGATGGCGTTCAGTGGCGTTCTAATTTCATGTGACATACTAGATAAAAATTCAGTTTTTGCTTGGTTTGCTTTATCTGCTTGTTCTTTAGCAATGTTTAATTGTTCAATCATTTGTACATCTGGATTTTCAATAGTAAAGTACATAATTAGTAGAACTAAAGAAAATATATTCGAAGTTATGTTAAAGTAAGGATCTATTAGTCGTATAATTAATGAAATAGTAAATAATGCAATTAGTGAATAGCATGGAATGAATTTTTTTCTTAATTTTTTATTATTAAAATTAGTTAAGAGTATTGTTATCATGCCGATTAAGTAGAAAGAACACAGTCCATATAAAATATTTATAGATGTTCCTGTTGCATTGGATTGTTTTGTTGCTGTGTCTAATACCAAATCTATATTATTTAAGAAAATTAATAATCCAAAAAATACATTGAGAATTACTAAAATTATTTTTATTTTTTTAGGATTATTAATTTTTTTTGCAATATCTGCTATGTAATAAAATAATAATGCCATCCATATTAGGTATATTAAACATAATATTTTATTTAAAAAAACATAGAAATGATATGTATTTTCATTAAAGAAAAAATCTCCTGTCAAGCAAATAGCAGTGTATAAAAAAGATTCTATTAATCCGCAGATGATTAATTTTGAATATATTTTTGTTTCTTTGTTTTGAATATTCTTTTTTAGAAAAAAAACAAAACATAGAAATATAGATATTATTAAAGAACATATTGGAAAAAAAGTATTTGTTAATTGTGATAACATAAAAATCATACCTACCTTACTGTAAGAATTATATCATAGAAAAAAAGAAAAAAGTTAATTTTTCTTAAATATTATGTATCTTATTAATTCTTTTTAATTTTCTAACTTCTTCTGTCTCTAATAATTTACCATATCCATATTTTGCTAAAATTTCATCATAAGGTACATCATTTACATGGAAATATTTATAAAATTCGTCTTCTGATTGCCAAATTGTTTCTCTTTCAACGTTAATATCTATTCCGCCCATATTTAAATCTTGGATATTTTTTTGAAGATACTTGATGTAGTCCATGTCGGAGATATCTTTTCTTTGAAATAAACCTTTTTCTTCAATTAAATCCCAACGCATAGTAGAAATTTGTTCTTCATATTCTAATAATTTTTTAGAAAGATTATCTTTTGGATTTACATAAATAGGTTTTCCAAATCTTGTATGTATTTTTGTAATTGTTACTTTGTTGCTAGAAGTATCATAACTAAATTCATCAACTGTGGGAATAACTGGCATTTCTGTTTTTCTTGCAATATCTAAAAATCCATAATTCATTGGTAAATGTAATTTATTTGGAGATAAGTTCCAAGCGGCTTCTGGGAAGTAGGCAAGAGAAATTCCGTTTAGCCCTAGGGTCATTAAATCTAATTTTGCATTTTGACGATTTTCTTTATCGCTTGGATCTTTGCTTACAAGTACTAGCCCAGTATTTAATTGAACGAATACTAATATTTTTTTTACTTTTTTTGAATGAAGTATAACAGCATGTTCTGGTGTAAAAGGAATCCAAGAAAAATTATCTAGTAGACCTTGATGAGAATGAGCATATATGACAGAGCCTTCAGGAATATTTTCTTGACCATCTGAAACTTTAATAACATTTCCGCCTGCTAAAAAATCTGTTAATTTATCTGCAATTTTGTTAGTGGCTTCTTTTAGTTTAGGAGCAATACTGGTAGCACCTGGTGTGGTATTTGTTAATTTTCTAGTTTTAGCGTATTCTCTTAGTTTTTCATAATATTCTTGTAATTCGAACTTGCTTAGTTGTTTTTCTTCTTTTAAAGTTAGTATTTTAATTTCACTTTTTTCCATATATTTTCTCCAATTCTTTATTTTATTTACTACAATTTTAATATAAATTGTTTTTTTAAATATTACAATATTACTTTACATATCTAGTATCAAATATGTTACAATATATACAGGTGATGAAAATGGATTATGATGTTAATTATATAGATGAGGCGTATGACCCAATAAAATTAAATGAAATTTTTATTAAAGAATTTATAAGATTTCGAAAAGAAAATAATCTAACACAAGATTTACTCTCGAAGTTTTCAAGTGTTTCACGGGTAAAGATTGCTCGAATTGAAGCGGGAATAAGTTCTCCAAGTATTTTAAGTTTGTTAGAAATATTAGGTCCTATCGGCTACACGATTAAAATAGAAAAGGTAAGAAGAAAGTAGGAAAGTTATGGAATTGCTATTTGAAATTTTAGGAGAAATATTCTTTGAAGGAATATTTGAAATTATTAAGAATAAGAACATTTCAAAATGGATACGTTATCCTTTATTTATCTTTATAAATGCGTTATATCTTGTAATTTTGGGAATTTTTCTTATAATAAGCATTAAATTGTTTATTAAAAAAGAAATATTAGGTGGGGTTGTTATGCTTTTTATTTTGTTTCTTCTTCTCATTTTATATATTTGCTTTTTTAGAAAATTATTGAAGAAATAGAAAGGTTTTGGGGTTATGGAAGATTATTTATTAAAGGCAAAGAAAATTTCTAGGAAATATGGAGAGAATATCCTAAATTTATTATATGAAAGACCAGGATTATTTCATAGTGGAATTTGTGAAGTATTATCTTTATTAGCACCCAATTTAACGACTATATTGAATAAATTAATTCAGGAAAATCTAATTGAGGAAAAATGCAAAGGAAAGTATAAATATTACTTTTTAAGTGAAAAGGTAAAAAGTAATATTGAACAATTAAAAACAGCAGAAGAAAAACAAGAACGTAGTCAAGATGTACTTTATAAAACATTATTTTCTAATATAATAAGTGGGTTACCAAATAATGTTTATCTTTCCTATCTTTCAAAAGATATTGCCTTTACTTTTGCTTATTTTTCAGGAGCGGAATTGATGATGTTACTATTTATTCTAGGTATCTATAATTATGGAGAATGCCAAAACTTTGCTTCCGTATTTGGAGTAAATGAATTGCTAGCCGTTGAAACAGAAAAAAATCTATTAACTAAATTTCAAACTTTTTTATTTGAAGTTATTCAAAAATATAATATTCCTATTGATAATAGAGAAAATGGAAATGCATTAAAGTAATTTACAAAACCAGAAAAAGATACTATGCTAAATAAAAGAGCAATAGAGGAGGTTTGATATTATGGCAACTTATAGTAATAGAAGAAGAAAACAAAAATATAGAGAAATAAAAAGCAATCGAAGAGAAAAAGAAAACATTGATACTCTTATGGAGAATGGAAATCTTAGTTTGGCTATAAAATGTGCAAAAGAGTATTTGGAGAAATATCCTAAAGATTTGGGTGGTTGGTATAAATATGGAAAACTTTTGCGATTTCTTAAAAATAATCAAACTGCAAAAGAAGTATTATTAACTTTACTTTCTATGACAAAAGAGAGTGGAAATCGTGCTTTTATTTTATTGGAACTTATTTATTTAGCCATTGATGAATACGATTTGAAAAGTGCTTTTCAGTATTTTAGTCTTTTTCAAGATATTTGTGAACATAATGAAGAAGAAGTTTCTCTCTTAATGAATACGAATCTACTGTATATGTTTTTTGAAGTAAAATCAAAACCATATATTTCTTTAATAGATAGAGCAGGTTATGAGTATTTTTCAAGGCAATTTATTTCTTATCAAGAAGATGATCTCTTTCAACATACTATAATTTATAATCTTTATGGTACGAGTGCTTTTTGTAATAAACATATTCATTTTTCTCCTTCTATTGATTTATATACCTTATATGAAGAGATAAAAAGAGTTCTTCCCTTTGCTACAACAACACCTAATTACAGTGTGTTTGATACATATTACTTTTTTATTCCCAATATCGGTATAAAGGGTTCGGAAACTCTTAACCATTTAAAAGTTTTGGTAATACCAGATAAAAAAGAATACAACACTGTTGAATTTGGACCATATCCTGCTATTTATAAGACTTATGTAAATGATTTTGAAAAATTAAAAAACGAAGAAAGTTTAATACGGGCAAAAAGAAAAAATTAATTACTTGCATAAACGCCATTCTAAGTTTATAATAAACAGTACTTTTTTTAATGGTGATTTAATATGGCGTTATATATGGATAATTTTGTAGAAGAACAAAATGGACAATATTCTTTTTTTACCCTTTCTAAAAATGAAAATAATAAGCAAATTGACTTGCAAGAACAGTCTTTTATCAAGTTTGTAGATAAAACACATAAAAAAATATTAAAGTTAATGAAGTTAAAAGAGCAGTACCAAGAGTATGAAAAAAAGAAACTATCTGATACAGAAAGAAAAAAGTTTATAATGGATACAGAGAAAGTTTTTAGAGATTTTATAGATGCTTATTTTGAAGAATTTGATACTTATGATTATGATGAAATTTTAAAGTATTATGAAGAATGTTCTACTGATTATCATTTGGTTGGAAAATTGTTTTTGTTTTATTTACATACTTTTGTTTATAAAAATAACATTATTGATGAAATGAATGAGCCAACTTTTATTCGAATGGAAAATTTTGTAACTTCAGATCCTGTTTCTTATAATCGTGATCGTGAATGTACCTATATCCTTGAATATGAAATGAAAAAGCGTAAAAAGTTAAGAGTAGATGGTTATGTTCTTTATTATATCGATCCAGTTTTAAAGAAAATAAAATGCGCAGAGCAAAATTTGCTTGAAATAGAAAGTGCATTTCACGATTTGACAGTAATGGTAGAGCAGAAAAAAATTGGTGAAATTATTAATAGTGAAATCCAAAAAATTCGTAATGATGAATCCTTACAGGAGGCGATATTTGCCCAAGGAGAAGAGTATATAAAAAAAGAACAATCTGCTATTCTTGCTGTATTCTTTTTGAAATATTTGGAGTACTGTGTGTATTTTGATTCTTTTGAAAAACCAAATGGAATGCATCGTAAGTTTGTGAGTAAAGTGGAAAATTATATCATTTATCATTTAAATGATTCTATATGCCTTACTAAAAAACAGGAGAAAGTGTTTGAAGTGGTTAAAAAACAGGTTGCAAAAAGAATAGGTTCTTATGTAGAGAAGGAAGGAAATATGTTTTTAGAAATGCTTCAAGATTACGATCAAATTGTTGCTTTTCAAAAGCGAAATCAACCCAAATTAATTGATGCAAGTGATGAAGAAGAAATAGAAGATTTGCCTAATGTTTATAGTGCAGAAGAAATTCAAGTAAAATTAGAAGTTTTTTTACGCACTGTTTTTGTAAATGCTTCTACTTCTAATAAAAATAGAATCCCGTTATTTTTAGAAGGATTAGAAGAACAAAAAAATTTGACCCTTTATTTGGCTTTAGTGTATTTACATCGTTTTGTCTATTCTGTTTCAGAAGATACTAGGCTAGAAGATAAGTTTGTGTGTCTTCTAGAAGATTTTATTATCAGTGAAAATTTTAAAGTAACAGAACCT
Source organism: uncultured Mycoplasmatota bacterium (assembly GCA_947571135.1). GTDB lineage: Bacteria > Bacillota_I > Bacilli_A > RF39 > UBA660 > MGBC108787. The sequence goes on along the minus strand of CANOWY010000007.1, from coordinate 21,971 downwards.
TCTTTGTGTCTTGCAAAGTCAATTTTGCAAGCACGAAGTAATGCTAGAACATTATCGAATGTAACCCTTGCTCGAAAAATCTTGAAAAGTAGTACAAATTAAGTTACACTTTTAATAAGGTGGTTTAAGATGGATAAAGATAGAAAAATGTTTTTGGGAATATTATTACTTTTGTTTACTTTTATGATTATGATAGGTATTATTGCTTTTCGAGATAAAAAGGAAGAAAGTGTAATGAATTCCGATTCGATTAGTTTTAAAAATGAGTACGAATCTTTAAATAATGTCGTTCGTGAGAAAGATGGAAGAACAATCAAAGAAATTTCCATTGATGCTAATAATCCAGTAGATATTTTAACAGAGGAAGAAGCCATTGCTTTACTAGAAAGTGGAACAGGTATTTTATATTTTGGTTTTCCAGATTGTCCTTGGTGTCGTAATATGCTACCAGTGTTATTGCAAACATTAAAGAATATGAGTATTGAACGCATGTATTATTTAAATATCGGTAGTATTCGTGATACTTTGGCATTAGGTGAAAAAAACAAAGTTGAAGTAAAAGAAGAAGGAACAAAAGGGTACTATAAAATTCTTGAACTTATGGATGAAGTTTTAGATCCTTATTACTTAATAAGTGAAGATGATAAAAAGATTGATACAAAAGAAAAAAGATTAATGGCTCCAACTGTAGTTGCTATAAAAGATGGTAAGATTGTTGATATTCATGTGGGAACAGTGGAGAGTCAAGAAAATGGATATGATGATTTAAGTATTGAACAACAAGAGGAACTTCAAAATCGTTTTATGGAACTTATTCGTAAAGTCTATCAAGTAGACTGCGATGAGTCTTGTTAAAAGAGCAAGTGCTTTTTTTTTACAAGAATTTTGATTTTTTAGAAGAAATAGAAAACGTTTTACGTTATAATAGAGAAGTGATTTGAGGTGTACACTATGAAATTCATTACGTTACTTCCTGCTGATAAATATGTTGTTGTCAATAAAACAGTACTTACAGATAAGGAACGTAAAAATTTGATTAGTTTATATGAACCTGTTATTGGTTATGCAGCAGTTAGTTTGTATTTAACTTTGTGGCGTGATCTTGATCGCTTAGAACTTGTGAGTATGGATTATAATCATCACCATTTAATGAGTTTATTAAAGTGTGATTTAGAAACGATTAAGAATGCGAGAAAGTCTTTAGAAAGTGTAGGACTCATTAAAACTTATGTAAAACAAGGAGATTTAAATAGTTATGTTTATGAATTATATTCCCCAATGAGTCCTAAGGAATTTTTTGCCCATCCTGTTTTTAGTGTGATTTTATATAATAATTTAGGAAAATATGAATACGAACTTTTAAAAGCAGAGTTTAAAGAATATAAAATTGATTTAAAAGAATATCAAGATATTACAGCAACGTTGGATATGACGTATAAGGCTACTTCTAATGTTAGTTTTGATGCGATTGGAAGAAGTGAAAACGCTTTAACCATTCAAGATCAAGTGGATTTTGATTTATTGTTTTCTTCCATTCCTAAAGGAATATTAAATGAGAGAAGTATCAATAAAAAGTTAAAGGAACTCATTAACAATTTGGCTTTTATTTATAATTTGGACACTTTGAAGATGAAAGAACTGATTCGTTTGGTTATCAATGACAAAGGATATATAGACAAAGAAGAATTACGAAAGTCTGCTAGAAAGTATTATCAATACAATAATAATGGAAAATTGCCAACACTCGTTTATCGTACACAACCAGAGTATTTAAAAAATCCAGTTGGAGATAATAGCAATCGTGGTAAAATTATTGGGGTATTTGAAAATACAAGTCCTTATGACTTTTTAAAAAGCAAATATAAGGGAGCAAATCCAACAAGTCGTGATTTAAAACTTTTAGAAACTCTTTTGATAGATTTAAATTTAAAACCAGCGGTGGTGAATGTCTTAATTGATTATGTACTTAAAAAGAATGATAATAAATTAAATCAAGCATTTGTGGAAACCATTGCAGGACAGTGGAGACGTCTTAATATCGAAACGGCAGAAGATGCGATGAATGTTGCCGAAAAAGAACATAAAAAATATAGTAAGAAAATTACAAATCCCAAAATAGATAAAACGATAGAGCCAGTTTGGTTTAATGAAAAACTAGAAAGTGATGCTATGAGTGAGGAAGAAACAGAGGAACTTGCAAGTATTTTGGATAAGTATAAGTAGGGAAATATAGTTGAAAAATAATCCATAAAATGCAGTCAGTATTAAAATAAATTGTCAAAGTATTTTCTATACTTTATAATAAAAATTAGGGAAGTGAAGTCTATGCCTTTAGTAAGTGAAATGGAATTAAAAAGTAATAAAACTAGCCTTGAAAATAGTTATAAAGAAGCATGTGGTGATAAAGATTTTGTATCTTTAGTAAAATCTTTGGAATTGGACAGTAAATCTGCAATGAAAATGACTTCTAAGTTACAAGAAACCTTAGAAGAAAAAAGTCATTGTAAGAATTGTAAAGGAACGTTTATGTGTAAAAATTCTTATAACGGACATGTATTAATTCCTACTAAAAAAGAAAATAGAATTTACTTTACGTATATGCCTTGTAAGTACGAGCAACAGATATTAGAAAAAACCAGACAAAATGAACGTAAAGTACGTATGAAAGATATTGACACAAAGGATAAAAAACAGTTGAGTGTCATTAAATGGATGGATAGTTTTTATGAAGAGTATGATTTGACTAAAAATAGTAAGGGCTTGTATTTACATGGTAGTTTTGGTTCTGGAAAAACTTACTTATTATCGGCATTGTTAAACGAACTAGAATTTAATAAAAATGTATCAATTGAAATTGTGTATTTTCCAGAAGTACTTCGCTCTATTAAAGAAGATTTTGATACTTTTGGTTATAAAATGCAAAGGTTTATGCATGTTGATATTTTACTTCTTGATGATATTGGGGCAGAAAAAGTAACCGAATGGGGCAGAGACGAAGTGTTAGGAACCATTTTGCAAACTAGGATGGAGCAAAATAAAACAACGTTCTTTACCTCTAATTTAACCATAAAAGAATTAGAAAACAATTTAGCACTTGCAAATAATAGTGTAGATAAAGTAAAAGCAAGAAGAATTATTGAAAGAATCAAACAGTTAACTATGGATATGGAACTTATAAGTGAAAATAGAAGGGATTAGGAAAATGGCAAAAGTAAAAATCAGTGAAGATAATGAATCTTTACAACGTATTATAGAAAAATGTATTGATTGTGGGCAATGTTTAGAAACTTGTAAAAGTAAAAATCATTTAGTAAATGAGGATTGTATTAACTGTGGACAGTGTATTATGACTTGCCCGATGGGGGCTTTAGTTCCAAAATACAATTACAAAGAAGTGCTTGCCAATATTCATGATGAAGAGAAGATTACAATAGTTAGCATTAGTCCTGCTGTTCGTGTTGCGATTGGTGACGAATTTGGATTTGAACCAGGTGCATTTTTAGAAAGTAAATTAGTGGGAGTTTTAAAAACACTTGGTTTTGATTATGTTTTTGATACTACTTTTGGTGCAGATTTAACTATTATGGAAGAAGCAACAGAATTGGTGAAAAGAATGAAAAAAAATGAAAATTTGCCGATGTATACAAGTTGTTGTCCTTCTTGGGTTCTTTATATGGAAAAGTATCATCCTGAAGATTTACATCATTTATCAACTTGTAAAAGTCCTATTGGAATGCAAGGTGCGGTTATTAAAAATTATTTTGCTAGTATGAAAAACTTAAATCCAAGTGATATTGTGACTATTTCTTTAGCACCTTGTGTTTCTAAGAAGAGTGAGATAAAGAACGACGAGAATAATGATTATGTGATTACTACTAGTGAACTTGCTATGATGATTCGTGAACAAGAGATTGATTTTAAAACATGCAAAGAACAAGCATTTGATTCGCTTCTAGGGAAAGGAAGTGGAGCAGGTATTATTTTTGGTTCTAGTGGAGGCGTTATGGAAGCGGCTCTTCGTACAGCCTATTTTTTATTGAATCATCGGAATGCTCCAGAGGATTTCTTTCGTTTAGAAAAGGTAAGAGGAAATCTTTCTATTAAAGAAGCGACTATTGATTTAGGGGTACAAACTATCAAAGTTGCTGTTCTTTATGGAATAGATAATGTAAACAAAATGTATAATGCATTAAAAGAATATTCGTTTGTAGAAGTGATGACTTGTGGAGTAGGCTGTGTTGGAGGTGGAGGCCAACCTGTTTTACCTGTTCAAAAACTAGCAAGTATAATTGATGCCAGAAGCAAAAGTTTATATGAACATGATGCAAGTTTAGATTTTAGGAATAGTTATGAAAATAATGATATAAAAAGGTTATATGAGAATGCACTGGAAAAACCGTTAAGTAAAAAAGCCGGAGAATTATTACATCAGAGTTATACAGATGAAGCAAGTAGTATTAAAATTACTAAGTAAAGGACAAATGAATCTTTACTTTTTTAAATTTTAAAAATACAATCAATTAGTTGTAAAATATTTTTCTTTTTGTTATACTAAATACAACATATAGATAGTAAAAGGAGAATATGAAAAAATATGAAAAATTTTTGGAAAGATAAAAGAAATATCTTGATTATAGGAATAAGTGGCATATGTTTTTTGACTATAATTATAAGTGTTAGTTATGCCTATATAGCCTATAGTACAAGACAAGAAGGAATCAATGTACTAGAAACAGACTGTATCAGTGTCACAATGGAAGAACTAACCAATGCGATAAACTTAAAAAATACTCACCCTATAACAGATGAAGTAGGAAAAAATTTAAAACCCTTTCGATTTAAACTCACAAATACTTGTGGGGTAGGAGTAGACTATAACGTAAACTTAGAAGTAATGGAAACAGAATCTCGAATAGCAAGTAAGAACATAGCAACAAAAGTAGATGAAAATGCTAAGAGTATACTAAGTAACAATCCAAGTGCACCATTAACCTACAAAGAAAGTGATTATACCGCAGTAGAAGCATATACGATACATAGTGGAAGTATAAAGCCGTATGAAAGTGTCGAACATGAGGTAAGAATATGGTTAGATGAAAGTGCAGGAAATGATTCACAAAACGGAACATTTTATAGTAAAGTTGTAATTGACGCTAGACAAAACCAAATAGCAGTAGAAAAATTTGTAGATTATATTCTAAGTGATACAAGTAAAGATTTTGAAGTATTTACGCATGAAGCAACAAGTCAAACGCCTGCCTTAACAGATTATAGGTACACAGGAAGTAATCCCAATAATTATGTATGTTTTGGAAGTGAAGAAGAAACTTGTCCTGAAGATAACTTATACCGAATCATAGGAGTAATACCTACACAGAGTGAAGTTGATGGAGAATATGAAAATAGAGTTAAATTAATTAAAAATAGTTATTTTACAAATACCAAATATTCTTGGGGTGCTAATAAAACTAATAATCAATGGGATTCAAGTCCGATGAAAATAGCCTTAAATAATTCATATTATAATACTTTAGGTGAATATCAAAAATATATTGTATCAAGTGTATGGTATTTAGGAGCACCGACATATTCTACTTCTACTTCTAGTGTATGGGAGTTGTATACACCAGAAAGGTTTTATAATTTAGAAAGAAGCAGTACTAGAGCATATGCAGGTGGAAATTTAAATACAATTGCAAATATAGGATTAATGTATCCGTCAGATTATGCGTATTCTTTAGGGAGCAATTTTATAAATGAAAGTGTTTATACAAATGCAAATAAGTATATAGAAAATGCTTGGTTATATAATGCTAATGGTGAGTTTACAATAAGTCCAGAAGCAACTTGGTATATGACAAGTAGGTCAGCGCTAGCATGGTTTATAAGTGTGGAAGGATGTATAAATGTAAGTTATGTTTATTATGAAGACGACGGTTCTTATTTAAAACCAACATTCTATTTAAAAGAGAGAGTTCTATATAAAAGTGGAGATGGAACAAAAGAAAATCCATATAGGATAAGTATAAATGAATAATTTCATGGTAAATTAATAATAAATTTACCATTTTTTTCTTTTTGGAATTAGCACTTAATATTGACAAGTGCTAATTATGGTAGTATAGTACATGTATAGAAAAGAGGGAGATGTATGTACAATAATAATGAAGAAAATCTAGATGTATTAGAAAAATATGGACGAGATATTGTAAAAAGTGTTATTGATAATAAAATAGATCCCGTAATAGGAAGAGACAATGAAATACGTGATGTGATTCGTATTTTATCTAGAAAAACAAAAAATAATCCTGTTTTAATTGGTGAGCCAGGGGTAGGGAAAACTGCCATTGTAGAAGGCCTTGCGGAACGTATTGTTGCGGGGGATGTTCCTAATAGTCTAAAAAATAAAACAATTTGGGAACTGGATATGGGAGCACTTGTTGCAGGTGCTAAATATCGTGGTGAATTTGAAGAAAGATTAAAAGCGGTCTTAAAGAAAGTGAAAGAAAGTAACGGAGATATCATTATGTTTATTGATGAAATCCATATGATTGTAGGGGCAGGAGAGTCTGGTGCTATGGACGCTGGTAATATGTTAAAGCCAATGCTTGCTCGTGGAGAGATTAAACTGGTTGGTGCTACCACTTTAAATGAATATCGTAAATATATAGAGAAAGATGGTGCTTTAGAAAGACGTTTGCAAAAAGTTTTGGTTAGTGAACCTAATGTCCTAGATACTGTTACGATTTTAAGAGGCTTAAAAGAACGTTTTGAAGTTTATCATAAAGTGAATATTAAAGATAATGCTTTAGTGGCTGCGGCAACGCTTAGTGATCGATATATCACAGATCGTTTTTTACCTGATAAGGCAATTGATTTGGTGGATGAGGCTTGTGCAACGATAAAGATGCAAATGGATTCTGTTCCAGTAGAGTTAGATACTTTAACTCGTGATATAATGCGATTAGAAATTGAGCGTGAAGCCTTAAAAAAAGAAAAAGATGAGTTGTCGAAAGAGCGTTTAGAAAAAATAAAGGAAGAAGTAGAAAAATTAAAGACGAAAGAAAAAGACATGCGTGCGTCTTGGGAAGAAGAAAAAGAAATTAATGAGACGGTTAGTAAGAAAAAAGAAGAGTTAGAGAGTGCTCGTCATAATCTTGCTATGGCAGAGAGTAATTACGATTTGGAGACTAGTGCCAAACTTCGTCATGGAGTAATTCCAAAACTTGAACGTGAACTAGAGGAATTAAAAGAGAATACAAAAAATTTAATGCTTTCTGATGTTGTAAGTGATGAAGATATTGCAGGAGTTGTTTCAAAATGGACTAACATTCCTATTTCTAAACTGGTAAGTGGTGAAAAGGAAAAATTACTTCATTTAGAAGAAAATTTAAGAAAAAGAGTAAAGGGACAAGATGAGGCTTTAAAACTTGTGAGTGAAGCCATTATTCGTGCTCGTAGTGGGATAAAGGATCCAAATCGTCCCATCGGTTCGTTTATATTTTTAGGACCAACGGGGGTAGGAAAAACTGAGGTTGCAAAAAGTCTTGCAAGTGAGTTATTTGATAGTGATCGCCATATGATTCGTATAGATTGTTCTGAATATATGGAAGCCTTTAATGTAAGTAGGTTAGTAGGAGCCCCTCCTGGATATGTAGGATACGACGAGGGTGGGCAACTTACAGAAGCAGTTAGAAGAAATCCATTTTCTATTGTTTTATTCGATGAAATTGAAAAAGCACATAAAGATGTTTTCAATATTCTTTTACAAATTTTAGACGATGGACGCATAACTGATAGTCAAGGAAGAACCGTAGATTTTAAAAATACCATTATTATTATGACAAGCAATTTAGGTAGTGAATATATTTTAGATGCGAGTGAAAATAGTGAAACACTTGTCATGAATGAATTAAAGAGTGCATTTCGTCCAGAATTTATTAATCGTATTGATGAAATTATTATTTTTAAATCTTTAACAAAAGAGGTTATCAATACCATTTTAGATAAAATTATAAAGGAGATTGAATTACGTTTAGTTCCAAGCAATATTCATATTGAAATTAGTGAGAATGCTCGAAATAAAATTTTAGAAGATTCTTATGACGTTAATTATGGTGCAAGACCAATAAAGCGTTATGTTACGCGTAATATTGAGACTTTGCTTGCAAATTTAATATTAGAAGACCAAATAAAATTTAATGATACTTTGTATATTGATACTTCTAATGGTGAATTTAAAATTATGGTAAAAAATTGAAAAAATAAAAATTTTATGAATTGTAGTAAATCTGTCTATTAAAACGTGTAAATTTCTTTAGGCAGATTTTCTTTTTTTTTGTTTAAGTGAATTTAAGAAATTCGCAATTTGCATTTGTTTTTAAGTTGTTTTAGAGTGTTTTTACGAGGCACAAATTGTATGGAACTTGCCACTTTAATTCAATTATGGAGGGAAGTGGTTACAAATGAAGAAACAAGATTTTTTAGTTTTGGGACTTTTAGTAATAATTGTACTTTTAATTCTATTTGACTAGGGAACTAGTTCTAGGGGGGGTGGGTATAAAAAAAGCGCCATCATTTGATGGTGCTGCTACAACGGCAAGCACTTAATCTAAAGTGTCTCGCTTAAAATAAGTTTAATATAGTTTTATAGAAAAGTAAAGAAAAATAGAAAGAAAAATAGGAGTAAAATATACACAAGAATGAAAATATTAAAATGGAAATGAAACAGATAAGAGTAGAAAGTATTAAGCAAAATGCAATGGAACAACAAAATATTTACTTTGACTTGGTGTAAATACAATATAGAAAATTGCCAAAGTAACAAAATTATCCATAGAGGGAGTTAAAAAATTGACAAAAATCATGTAAAGTGTTAAACTTTCAATTAGAAATTGTTGATGAAAGACACGATTTTATTATTTTATTTTAAAGAGAGTTCATGGTTGGTGTAAATGAATAAATAAATAATAAGGTTACTACTTTCTAGAGGGATTAATACTCCCCGGTTGAAAAGCCGTTATCTTAAATTAAGTAAAATAAAGGATGGTACCGCAAGTCTTTGCTCCTTGGCAGAGATTTGTGGTTTTTATTTTTAGAAGGAGTGATTTTTATGGATAATTTGCCAATGCAATCTATTGTGTTCATTTACCAAGATGGGGGGGTGGAAACTGTTCCAATAACGCATTTTCCTCATCATTTGGATTCTTTACAAAACAATTTAGAGAAAATGCCACGATTTGCGAATCTTTGTTATAAATATAAATTCGCATTTCATGAATATGTAAATTACATGCCTATTGTAAGTACTTTAGCCAAAGAAGGAATTGTATCTTTAATCAATTTTAATTTAAGAGATATTGTAAATGATCCAAGTTTATTAAATTGTGATTTGCCTGGAATAGAAGTTTACTTACCTCATGATTTTGGTAGTTTAAGACAATTAGAACATATAGAAAAACTTTTAGTCTATTATCCTGAAGATCGACTTTCTTTTAATCATTATCAAGGTATAGAGTTTAAGGAAAAAACAACCCTCGAAATTGCTGAATTCGTACGGACATGGAAAAATAATTTTGATGAAAAACATACATTATAGGAAGAAGGAATCAATATGATAAATTTTAAAGAAGATGAAAAATTAAACAAACTAAACCATAGTTGTGCCCATATGATGGCACAAGCGATTAAACATTTATGGCCAGATGCAAAATTCTGGGTAGGACCTGTAATTGATACAGGGTTCTATTATGATATCGATTTAGGAGACAAAGTGATTACGGATACTGATATTGAGGCTATTACAAAAGAAATGAAAAAAATTAGTAAAGATGGCAAAAGAATTGTTCGTAATGAAATTAGTAAAAGTGAAGCGCTTGAACAATTTAAAGATGACCCTTATAAAATCGATTTGATTAGCAGAATGGATGAAAATGAAGTTACTATTTCGACTTATACCCAAGGTGATTTTACGGATCTTTGTCGTGGACCACATGTAGATACGGTAAAAGAATGCAAATATTTTAAATTGCTTAAATTTAGTGGAGCATACTGGAAGGGGGATGTGAATAACAAAGTCTTGCAAAGAATTTATGGTGTTTGTTTTCCAACGGAAGAAGAGTTAAATGCTTACTTAGAAGAACTTGAGGAAGCCAAAAATCGTGATCACCGTAAACTTGGGCGTGATTTAGGTATTTTTATGACAAGTGATTTGGTAGGAAAAGGGCTTCCTATGTATTTACCTAATGGGTATATAATTTGGGAAGAGTTTGAAAACTATATTAAAGGAAAAGAAAAGAAACTTGGCTATAAACATGTTTTGACTCCGCCTTTAGGAAACGTAGAACTTTATAAAACAAGTGGACACTGGGAACACTATCAAGATAGTATGTTTCCTAAAATGGAAGTAGAAGGAGAAGAATTTGTTCTTCGCCCTATGAATTGTCCTCACCATATGATGATTTATGCAAATGACATTCATTCTTATCGTGATCTTCCACTTCGTATTGGAGAAATCGCTAGGGATTGCAGGTTTGAAGCAAGCGGTGCTTTAAAAGGCATTGAAAGAGTTCGTGCTTTTTGCCAAAATGATGCGCATTTATTTGTAACACCTGAGCAAATTGGTAGTGAATTTAAATCCGTTGTGGATTTAATTTTAGAAGTGTATCAAGAATTAGGAATTAAAGATTACCATTTTGAATTGTCTTTAAGAGATCCAGAAGATAAGAAAAAATACCATCCTGATGATGAGATGTGGAACAATGCTGAAAATAAACTACGAGAAATACTAGATGAAATAGGGATTCCTTATATAGAAAAAATTGGAGAAGCAGCCTTCTATGGACCGAAACTTGATGTACAAGTAAAACCTGCTGTTGGAAATGAATATACAATATCGACTTGCCAAATTGATTTTTGTCTTCCTATGAAATTTGATTTAAAATATGTAGACAAAGATGGTGAGAAGAAAACGCCAGTTGTTTTGCATAGAGCGATTTTAGGAAGCGTTGATCGATTTATTGCTTACTACTTAGAAGAAACGAAAGGTGCTCTTCCTACTTGGCTTTCACCAGTACAAGTCAATATTTTGCCTGTAAATAATGAATACCATTTAGAATATGCGGAAGAAATTTACAATTTATTAAATGAGGAAAATATTCGTGTAGAGTTAGATAAACGTGAAGAAAAAGTCGGCTATCGTATGAGAGAATCTGTTATAAAAAAGATACCATTTACGCTTGTTTTAGGACAAAAAGAAGTGGATGAAAAAGCAATTTCATATCGTAAATATGGAAGTGATGCCACAACAACCGTTGCTAAAGATGAATTTGTAAAATTTATAAAAGATGTTATTATGAATAGAAAATAAGAATAGTTCGCATGTATTGGTGCGAATTTTTCTGTTGAAAAAATTGTTCAATTCATTAAGAACAGTTATAATTAATGCAAGATAGGAGATTTTTATGGAAAATGTTTTAAAAGATTTAAGGGATTTAGATTTTTCTTTATCCGTTCTTTGTATTTTTTTGCCTGGGAGGGGGGTAAATCTATATAAATAAGCAAAAGGGGTTGGAATATCACATTGAATATTTTCAAGAATTATATAAAAATAATTTGTTTGTTCGAGAAGTTTTATCGAATATTGATTTTCATTATTATCGCCATAATCCAACTAAAGTTTATAGTGAAATAGTTCCTTTATTTCAACTTTCAGGTTGTTTTGTTTATATGAATATGGCTCCTAATATTATTCATCCAACTAATATGGCTTTGTTTTATTTAATAGAAAATCCCACGTTTGAGCAAAGGGAAATGATGGAGTTTGGGAAAGATAAATTGAAAAATATAGAATTTTTTGATATTGCAAAACTAAATATAGAAACACAAGAAAATGTTACTTTGTTAAACGATTCTGATTATGGGAAACCAAATGCTAAAGTTTTATATCATATATTAGAAAGTTTAGAGATTAATAATAATTTAAAAAAATAAAAATATATGGTATACTTTAGTTGGCTGTAAAAAGTAGAAGTGGTAAGGTTATTTTGGGGGAATCTATAATGGAATATGAAGTAGAAAAAGAGAGTATTCGAAAAAGGTTACAAGAATCTAATGTATTTACGGAAGAAGAAACAATAGAAATTGTGGCATTTCTTTTAAAATCGGAAAAGGTAAGGATTCCTTTTAAAGAATTAAGAACGATTGGCTTTTCTAGTGAAGTGGTCGATAGAATATCGGCGCGAATTTGGTTTACAGAAGAAGAAATCCAATTTATTGCTAATATGCCAGATGATTATGTAAAAGCCATAACAGTAGTTGGAAGAATTTATGCAGAAAGAAAGGATCAGTCTGGAAATCCAGAGTCGAGACATTTACGTGCTGTTAGTGATGCGCTAGAAACATACGAAGGAAAAGTCGCTGGATTTTTACATGATGTAGTAGAAGATGGTTATCTTACTTTAGGTAGTTTATCTTATGTTTTTCGCTTTAATGAAAAGTCTGTTTGTATTGTGGATGTTCTTACTAGAGATAAAGACATTTATACAACATATGAGGCTTATATATTTGAACGTATTTTACCTTCTGAAATTTTAGAAGTACCAAAAGCGAAACTTGCTGATATGTTACATAATCAAAGTCCTGAGCGAGTGAAAGATTTACCAACGGAAGAACAAAGGCATAAGGCCTCTACTAAATATAAACCATATATCCCTTTAGTAAAAGCGCGCGCAGAAGATTTGGAAGAACAAGAAATAAGAAAAAGGAGATTAGTGAAATGATAGATATTAAATTAATAAGAGAAAATCCAGAACTTGTAAAAGAAAATAATAAGAAAAAATTTCAAGAACATAAAAATAGTTTGGTAGATGAAATTCGAGAAAAGGATGTTGTTCTTCGTGAGATACAAACGGAAAATGATGGCTTAAAAAGCGAATGCAATAAAATGAGTAAACAAATTGGTGTTCTTATGCAAGATAAAAAGACTAGTGATGCTGAAGAGTTAAAGAAAAAAGTAACAGAAATGAAAGAGAAAATTGTTTCTCTAGAAGAAAAAGAAATTACTTTACGTGAAGAAATTAAAAATAAAATGATGATGATTCCAAATATTATCGCCGATGATGTTCCAATTGGAGAAGATGATTCTAAAAATGTAGAGGAACAAGTTTTTGGAGAACCAATTGTTCCCGATTTTGAAATTCCTTATCATAGTGATATTATGGCGTCATTTAATGGTCTTGATAAAGACGCAGCAGGTCGTGTTAGCGGAAATGGTTTTTATTATTTAATGGGGGATATCGCTAGACTTCATTCTGCTGTACTTGCTTACGCAAGAGACTTTATGATTGAAAAAGGTTTTACATACTGTATTCCGCCTTTTATGATTCATGGAGATGCTGTAAATGGGGTAATGTCTTTTGAAGAAAAAGATGCCATGATGTATAAAATTGAAGGCGAAGATTTATACCTAATTGGTACAAGTGAACACAGTATGATTGCGAAATTTAAAGATCAAATTTTAAAGGAAAGTGAACTTCCTATTACGATGACTTCTTATTCTCCATGCTTTCGTAAAGAAGTAGGAGCACATGGGATTGAAGAACGTGGTGTATATCGCATTCACCAGTTTGAAAAACAAGAAATGGTAGTGATTTGTAAACCAGAAGAAAGTGATTCTTGGTACGAAAAGATGTGGAATTATTCTGTAGAGTTGTTTAGAACTTTGGATATACCAGTAAGAAAATTGATTTGTTGTAGCGGAGATTTAGCAGATCTAAAATATCGTTCTTGTGATATAGAAGCATGGAGTCCTAGACAACAAAAATATTTTGAAGTTTGCTCTTGTTCAAACTTAACTGATGCTCAAGCAAGAAGACTAGGTATACGTTATAAAACGAGTGATGGAGAAAAAGTGTTTGCACATACGCTTAACAATACCGTAATTGCTCCTCCAAGAATGTTGATTGCATTCTTAGAAAATAACTTGGAGAGTGATGGAAGTGTATTAATACCTAAAGTATTGCAGCCTTACATGGGTGGAAAAGAAAAACTAATTCCAAATAAATAGAAGAATAGATTATCCAAAAAAGATAATCTTTTTAACTTATAAAGAAGAAAATAAGATAAAAAAAAGAAACTATTTTAGATGTATTGTTGATTATTCTATATTAAATGGAGGAATTAAATCAGAATAATTTTTTTAAATATTTAGGTCAAGTTTATGTAAAAGAACATGTAATAACTGAAAGAACAGTAATGACTTATCAAATTTTAGCATTGTTTGGTTTGTTTTTTCTTATTCTTTCTTTAGAATATATATTCCCAAGCATTTTAAAAACAAATAAAACTTTAAATGATGAGGAATTTTTGAAAGAATTGAGAAGTGAATTATCACATTTAAATGATACATGTTATAAAAAGTATCACATTTATTTGACCAAAAAATATCTTGTTTATGGACTCCAAGCGCTTTTATATGAAGAAATTATAGAAGGATATATAAAAGAGAAATATAAGTATGGAATTAAAGCAGGAGAAAATCTTGTTGTTAAATCGAAAAATAACAAAGAATATGTAATGGGCTCTGTTGTAGGTAATAAGGATATACTTCATGAGGTTTTAAATGAATTGCAGGTAAAAAATGCAAATATTAAAATTTTGAATAATGAATGATACTTGCAGTGCCATGACTATTTTTCTTGTGTTTTTTTACTATTTTCAGTAGAATAGTGAAAGCAAAGAGAAAAGGAAGTTATTATGAAATTGGATAAAGAGGACATTCAACAAATTCGACGTTTAGTATTTCACCGAGAATACAACAAGATTTATCATTTATATGGTTCTAAAATTTATAAAAATTATGTTCCGAAAATAATACAAATTCAAGATATTTTTAGACTTTTAAAAACCAAAAATTATGATTTGCTTTCTAAAAAACATGGAATTGATTTTTATTATAGTCAATACTTTTTAGATGTGTATATGGAAAGTGGAAAACTTATAAAAGGGTATGCTTATCAATATAAAAATATAATATCTGAATTTTTGCCTCCACTATGCAATACGGCTTTTGCAATCACTTTCGCTCTAAAACTAGGAAGCATGCTTGTCTTTGGTCTTAATTCCCTATGTTATGAAGAAGAAATAGAGGTTTATAATGAATATTTAAAAGAATACCAAGAAGAAATGAAGGACGAGACTCATTTATTTGAAATTATAGAGGAAACAGTTTTAGAAAGTAATAGGCGTTATGAATATGGGAAACCAGAGATTGATGCCTTTGGTTATTTAAGGTTAGATATTTTAAATGGGGTTGCGTGTTGCCGTAATATAGCAGATGATTTTGTAGTGAAAATGAATAGTATTCATCCAGAATATCAAGCCCAAGTTTGCGTGGTTTATAGTCCAGATGAGAATGCAAATTGTCTTCGAAAATTATATGGCAATCATAATATAGTTCTTATGAATTATGAAAATACTGTGCTATGTGTTGATCCAGGAAATGGAGATGTAGGATATTTGCAAGATGGAAAAATACAAAATTTTTCTGAAGAGGGTAAGGAATTGGATTTTAAATATATATCGACTCTTTATACTAGCCTTTTTGATGCTCAAATTTCTTACTCTAATTTTTGGCATTATGTGAAAAAATATTATGATAGTTTTTTTATAGAGGAAAAAGAAGTTGAGAAAGTTTTTTTGGAAAATACCCAAGTGTTGGTACGTAAAAAAGATAAGTAATTGCTTTGGGGGAGGTTTAGTATGAATTATAATTTACAGAAACTAGAAGAATGGTACAAAAGTATAAGTAGCGAAAAAGAGTTGAAGTTAGAAGAAGCCAAAATGTTGTATTAAAAAATAATGACTACTACCAATGAAGTAACCAAAAAAGAATTACAAGATGAAATAATTTTAGGAACATTGCATGTTGTATATAGGCTATTAAAAACATCTTATTTACCTTATTTTCCTAATGGTATGATAGATGTTGATGATGTTATAAGCGTAGCATCGGAATTATGGATAGAATTTGTTTTATCTGGAGAATTATTAAATATTTCTTTTTATAATGATTTTTTTAGGGATATTTTTGGGAAAATAAATACTCGTTTGTATCAAATGGAAAAAAACTGTCAAGATTATTTTTTGGTTTTTGGAATAGGAAAACAAGAATGTATCAAATTGCTTATACACTATTTATTGATGCGTTGTCGATATGTGACTTTTTCTTTTCATGATTTTACAGAAACTTATGAAAACAAAATAGCAGGTTCCTTTTATTTTTTATTTGAAACTATTTATGCGTTTTTAGAAAAGCAAGGATTATTCGAAAATAAGAATATTTCTGCAAGACAACTTAATTTTATTCTTCCTTCTTTTTTAGAACAATATATTTATCCTATTTGTAATATGAAAGATCAAGAAAGTTTTGTTTGCAAAATAGAGGGAGCAAATAGAGAAACATTAATAGAAAATGAAATGTTAAAAGAACAAGTTATAGAAATGATTAGCAAAGTTCCTAATGTTTCTTTCAAGAGATATAGAAATATTTTATAAAAGATTGGGTATGAAGGGTTATTCCCCTTCTAGTCTTTCTAGTATTGCCATGGATTATCAGATTAGTTATCAAAGAGTTAAGGAAATAGAGAAAAGAATATATAAAAAACTGAAGGAGATGTCTCATAGTCGAACTCTTAAAAAAATTTTACAAGATATAAGTTTTAATTAAGTTGCTGTTTTTGTTTTTTTTTAATACGTGTTATAATATCCATACAAGAGGAAGTGAATTTTATGAATTTACCTGATTTAAAAGAGGCAAAAAAAAGAACAGATAATGAAGTAGTAGAAAAACAAGTAGAATATAATTTTCCTAAGGCTTTTGTAAATAAAAAATATTTTTTAAGAACTTATGGTTGCCAAATGAATGTGCATGATTCTGAGGAAATTAGAAAGTACTTAGAAATCTTAGGATTTACGGAAACTACAATTTTAGAAGAAAGCGATTTGGTTGTTTTGAATACATGTGCTATTCGTGAAAACGCTCATGATAAAGTATTTGGGTATTTGGGACGTTGTAAACACTTAAAACGAGAAAAACCAGACCTTTTAATTGCGATTGGGGGATGTATGAGCCAAGAGGAGAATGTGGTTTTTGAAATCAAAACGAAACATCCTTATGTCGATATTGTGTTTGGAACCCATAATATTAATGAACTTCCAAAATTATTATTAGAAAATAAAGAAAAACAAACTATTGAAGTTTATAGTATAGAGGGCGATGTTTACGAAGGAATTCAGTACAAAAGGGATTCTAAAATTACGGCATGGGTAGACATTATGTATGGTTGTGATAAGTTTTGTACCTATTGTATTGTTCCTTATACAAGGGGAAAAGAACGCAGTCGAAAGTTAGAGAACATTATTGCGGAAGTAGAAGAACTAAAACAAAATGGCTATAAAGAAGTAACTTTGCTTGGGCAAAACGTCAATGCCTATGGAAGAGATTTAAATATGGGGTATGACTTTAAAGATTTACTAGAGAAAGTAGCCTTAACTGGAATAGAAAGAGTTCGCTTTGTTACGAGTCACCCTTGGAATTTCACACCAGAAATGATTGATGTAATTGCAAAATATGATAACATTATGCCTTATATTCATTTGCCACTTCAAAGTGGAAGTGATGCGATTTTAAAATTAATGGGACGCCGATATACGAAAGAAGAATATTTGCATTTGTATAATCAGATTAAAGAAAAAATTCCGAATGTTTCTATTACTACCGATATTATTGTCGGATTTCCCAATGAAACGGAAGAAGATTTTTTAGAAACGTTAGATGTTGTGAATACTTGTAAATTTGATTCTGCCTTTACATTTATTTACAGTCCGAGAGTTGGTACTCCTGCAAGCCTTATAAAAGATAATGTTACAATGGAAGAGAAAGAAGAACGTTTACAAAGACTAAATACGCTTGTAAATGCATATTCTTTAGAAGCGAATCAACGTTTAGTAGGAAATGTAGTGCCAGTTTTAATTCTTGGAGAAAATGAAAAAGATAAAACACGCGTTTATGGGTATACTGATACTATGAAACTTGTAAATATTGAGGGTGGAAAAGATTTGATTGGGAATATTGTTCCTATCAAAATAAAAGAAGCCAAAAGTTTTAGTCTTGACGGCGAAATTGTGAAAGAAGGTGTTCCAATATAATGGAAAAAAAGAAAAAAAGTGAAATCAATATTGAGAATGTGAACGAAGTCGTAAGTTTATCAAGTAAAATTTTACATATTTTATATATTGCTATGATTATTGCTTGTGTATTAATTGTAACGATTTTAGTAAAGGAATGGGGAATTTTAAAGTTTATTTTTACATTTTTAAAAGTATTATCTCCTTTGTTTATTGGATTTGTGATTGCTTGGTTATTTAATCCTTTGGTAAAAAGATTAGAAAATAAAGGAATTCCTCGAATGTTTGGTTCTATCCTTGTTTATGCTGTATTTTTAGTCATTATTGCCATATTTTTGAGATTTTTAGTACCAACAGTCTATATGCAAGTGAATGAACTTATTAAAAACTTACCTTCTATTTTTAATGAAGTCAAAAATAGTGTAAACGAAATTTTTATGAAATTTTCTCATGTAGAGGGATTGGATATTGATTCTATTCGCAACAATGTCATGACAACAATGGAAACGAAGTTGACAGAATTTACAACCACTTTCCCAACAATGCTTTTGGATATTATTGTTAAATTTTTCTCTAGTTTGGTTACAATTGGACTAGGTTTATTTATAGGACTTTATATGTTATTTGATTTTGATTCTATTTCACGTCATTTCTTAAACCTTCTTCCAGAAAGAAAAAGATTTGAAGCGCAAGTTCTTCTTAATAATATTGGGGGAGAGGTAAGAAAAAGTGTTAATGGAACCATGTTAGTTGCTGTTATGGTCTTTGTTTGTGATTCCATAGGATTTATGATTGTTGGCTTACAGGCTCCAGTGTTATTTGGATTATTTTGTGGGATTACGGATTTAATTCCTTATATTGGTCCTTATATAGGAGGTGCCGTTGCTGTCGTAATTGGTTTTTCCCAAAGTACTTTTATTGGGGTTATGACTTTAATTATTTGTGTAGTTGTTCAGTGTGTGGAAAACTTTATCTTACAACCAGTTGTTATGAGTAAAACAATGAAGTTACATCCTGTTACTATTATGATAGGTTTATTGATTTTTAACAATTTTTTTGGTATTATAGGTATGATTTTAGCAACTCCATGTATTGCTTTATTAAAAGTGATTTGGGAATTTGCTAGAAGTAAATATGAAATTTTACAAAATAATTAATCGTTTTAAGATAAGAAAGTTTATTTTGAGTATTTTATAGAGAGTTTATGCGAGGTGGAAAGTAAACAAAGAAAGAAATAAATGTGCTGCTTATCCTAGATTAATCGGGGAAGTCCCGTTATCTTAAATTAAGTAATATAAAGGATGGTACCGCAGAACTTGCTCCTTGAGGCGTAAGTTTTGTGGTTCTTTTTTATTAGGGAGGATGTATGAAAGTAGTATTAATTGCTGGTAGTGCTGGTAGTGGGAAGACGTATTTAGGTAAGAAAATAGTAGAGTTTGCCAAAGAGCAAGGCCTTCGGGCGTTACAAACAGAGTATAGTAAATATATCAAGATGTATGCGAGTGAAATTTTAGGTTATGATGGAAATAGCGAAAATAAACCTAGAGCCTTTTTACAAAATACAGGCAGTTTTATTAGAGAAGAATTACAAGATAGAAAGTTTTTTATAAGAAGAATGTTAGAAGATTTTCGTGTTTATGAAGAGTATTTTGATATTATTGTGATTTCAGATGTAAGGTTGCTTCTGGAGATAGAAGATTTGATTGAAAGTCCATATGATGTAACAACAGTGCTTGCAAATAATGAGAAACCGCAAAGAGTATTAACAGAAGAAGAAAAAAATCATGTAACAGAACATGAATTTAGAAAATATTTAGACTATGATTATGTTGTAAATAATAAAGAAAAAGGCGTTTTAGAAAACGCGGCAAAGACAATATTGGAGGAGATAAAATGAATTTAAAAGATTTATATATTGATTTTTTTGTGAGTAAAGGACATAAACAAATACCAAGTGCACCAGTTGTTCCAGAAAACGACCCATCGGTACTTTTTAATACGGCGGGAATGCAACCTTTAATTCCCTATTTAATGGGACAAAGTCATCCTTATGGGACAAGACTTTGTGATTATCAAAAATGCGTTCGTACAAATGACTTAGATATTATAGGAGATTCAACACACCAAACTTTTTTTGAAATGTTAGGTAATTGGAGTTTAGGAGATTACTTTAAGAGCGAGAGTATTGCTTGGAGTTTTGAATTTTTAACAGAAGTTTTACATATTCCAAAGGAGCGTCTTGCCGTTACTGTATATGCAGGAAGTGCTACTATTCCGTTTGATGAAGAAAGTTATAACAAATGGCGTGAGTTAGGAATACCTGATGCAAGAATTGCTAAAACGGTAGATGATAATTTTTGGATTGCAGGCGAATCTGGACCATGTGGACCCGATACCGAAATTTTTTACTGGCGAAGTGATGAAGAAATTCCTGAAGTTTTTGATCCTGAAGATAATCGTTGGGTAGAAATATGGAACAATGTATTTATGCAATACTATAAAGATGAAGATGGTGGAGTAACAGAACTTCCTAAGAAAAATGTAGATACTGGAATGGGGGTAGAACGAACAGTTTCAATATTAGAAGGCGTCGATGATAATTATAAATCAAGTATTTGGAGTGATGTTATAAGCCTTATTTCAGATATTTCAGGACTTCCTTATGAAGGTAATGAAAAATCTATGCGTATCATTGCAGATCATATAAGAACAGCAGTATTCATTAGTGCAGACCCTGCTGGAATAAAACCAAGCAATACGGATCAAGGGTATATTTTAAGAAGACTTATTCGTCGTGCTATTCGCCATGCTAGAAATTTAAATATCGATATTGGTAGTGATTGGGAACAAAAAATTGCTTCTATTATCTTAAATAAGTATAAAAAGTATTATAAAGAATTAGAAGATAATGAAAGTATTGTTTTAGAAGTTTTAAAAACGGAAAAAGAAAAATTTGGTCGTACTTTAGAAAAAGGTTTAAAGGAATTTGAAAAAGTTACAAAGAATAATCAAGATATTACGGGAGAGGATGCTTTTCATCTTTATGATACTTATGGTTTTCCGATTGAGTTAACAATAGAACTAGCAAGTGAAAGAAATCTAAAAGTGGATGAAGTCGGTTTTCAAGAAAAGTTTAAAAAGCATCAAGAACTTTCTAGAACGGCAAGTCAGGGAAAGTTTAAAGGTGGACTTGCAGGAAATGGCGAAATAGAGACCAAGTATCATACAGCAACGCATTTACTCAATGCGGCTTTAAAAGTAGTTGTAGGATCAGATGTTCATCAAAAGGGAAGTAATATTACAAGTGAGAGAATGCGTTTTGATTTTTCCTGTGATCATAAGTTAAGTGAAGAAGAAAAACAAAAGACAGAAGAATTGGTAAATAGTTGGATTAAAGAAGGTCTTCCTGTAACGGTTAATGAAATGTCTAAAGAAGATGCTATAGCATCTGGTGCAGAATGTATGTTTATTGAGCGTTATCCAGATGTTGTTACAGTTTATTCTATTGGGGATGTATCGCATGAATTATGTGGTGGACCACATGTTAAAAACACTAGTGTTCTTGGAACATTTAAAATCAAAAAAGAAGAAGCGAGTAGTGCAGGTGTAAGAAGAATAAAAGCAATTTTGGAAGAAGATAAAAAATAATCTTCTTTTTTCATCAAACAAAAATGTACAATATGTACAATTATGTGATATACTACATTTAGAAAATAGATGGAGGAAGAAAAATGAAAAAAGAAGAAATAAAAAAGAATAACCTCCCAACTTCAGGAATAAGCCTG
>CANOWY010000006.1 GCA_947571135.1 uncultured Mycoplasmatota bacterium | reverse complement strand
CCTGGGGGGGGGGTACATTAAAAGGTAAGAAAACCCTAGGAAGTACTGAAAAGAAAATACTAATAGGGAGTAGTATAGGAATACTACTCACGATCCTAATAGGAGTCAGTTATGCCTATATAGCCTATAGTACAAGACAAGAAGGAATCAATGTACTAGAAACAGACTGTATCAGTGTCACAATGGAAGAACTAACCAATGCGATAAACTTAAAAAATACTCACCCTATAACAGATGAAGTAGGAAAAAATTTAAAACCCTTTCGATTTAAACTCACAAATACTTGTGGGGTAGGAGTAGACTATAACGTAAACTTAGAAGTAATGGAAACAGAATCTCGAATAGCAAGTAAGAACATAGCAACAAAAGTAGATGAGAACACTAAAAGTATTTTAAGTAATAATCCAACTGCCCCTATAACCTACCAAGAAAGCGATTATACCGCAGTAGAAGCGTATACGATACATAGTGGAAGTATAGAACCCTATGGAAGTGTCGAACATGAGGTAAGAATATGGTTAGATGAAAGTGCAGGAAATGACAGTCAAAACGGAACCTTTTATAGTAAAGTAGTAATTGATGCAAAACAAAATCAAATAGTATCTATTTATAAAGAAGAAATATTAAATGGAGCAGATCCAGTAGTAGCAGAGGGATTAATACCAGTCGAAATAGATGAAAAAGGAGTCGTTACAAGAGCAAATCCAGCAAGTGAATGGTATAGTTATGAAGAAAAAAGATGGGCAAACGCAGTCATTTTGAATGATAAAAATATAGAATACAAATACAAGGAAGAAATACCAGAAAGTAATATAGAGAGTTATTTTGTATGGATACCCAAATATTCATATCAAATATGGGATTTAGGAGAATATGAAAGTCTAACAAGTATAGATGAAAGTAAAGTCCATGAAATTCCCATTAAGTTTGGACTTAATAATACGAGTGATGAAATAGATGGGGAATGTACAACCCCAATGAATGAAGAAAAAACCCAAGGACTTTCTGGAGAAAGTGGAAACTGTAAGATTGGAGACTATATGACACCACCAGCATTTATTTCGATGGGAACGAATGGGTTATGGGTAGGAAAGTTTGAGACAGGATACAAAGGAGCAACGAGTACGACTGCTGCTCAAGTAAATGCATCTGATTCAACTAAAATCCAAATCAAACCGAATGTATATAGTTGGAGAAATATACAACTAGTAAATGCTCATCTAGCAAGTTACAATTACAAAAGAGAATTAGATAGTCATATGATGAAGAATACAGAGTGGGGAGCAGTTGCCTATTTACAACACTCAAAATATGGTTCTTCTACAAGTGTAAGAATTAACAACAATAGTGCCTATATAACTGGATATGCAGCAAAAAATGAACCAACATGTGGATATACTGGAACAAATGAAAATTGTAATCGATATGAAAGTACAAATTTAGGTATAGATGGAACAAATACATATAATTATAAAAATCCATCTAGTCAAGTAGCAAGTACAACAGGAAACTATAGTGGAATCTATGATATGAGTGGAGGAGCATGGGAATACATGATGAGTGGTGTGCTTGATTCTACGAATAGTGCTCTATTATCGGGTATAAATAGTACATACCACTCTAATTTTAATGGTGCTTATGGTGAAGGAGGAGTCTTAACAACAGGAATCAATTTTCCAAATGCAAGATATTTTGATACTTATACTTATAGTACAAGTGATACAACGTTTAATAGAAGAATACTTGGGGATGGAACTAGTGAATTTGGACCATATGCAAGTGTTACATATGTAGCCAATCAAATAAGGCACATAGGATCTTGGTATAGTGATGAAAGTTGGTTCCTCTACTCCATGTCTCCGTGGATTGCACGTAGTGGTCATTACAACTATGGTTGTAGTGTAGGTGTCTTTTACTTCAGTTCTGACGGTGGCTATCCAGGTACGCACATTGGCTTCCACCTTGTTCTTGCTATATGATAAATATAAGAGAAATCCGTAAGAGTTGTGGTTTTAAGCAATGTGATTTAGCAGAAGCTATGGGAATAACGCAACAACAATATTCAAGATATGAAAATGGCACAAATAAGATTCCTTTAGAAACTTTTTTAAAAATGCTAGAAATATGTGAATGTAAATTTTTAATTCAAATGAAAAATGGAAAATATGATTTTATAAAGTTGTAAAAACGATATTTAGTTATGTCGTTTTTTTCTGGAACCTTTACAAAACAAATTAATTTTACTATAATAAATACAATAGGAAGTGGCACTATGAGAAATAAAAAGGGATTTGTATTTGTAGAAACTTTAGTTGTTGTTGCTGTACTTACAGCCTCTTTATTAATGCTTTATTCTACGTATAGTGCTATTGTAAGAAAAGAAAAAACAAGAATAACGTATAATGATTCAGCTTATTTGTATCGAACCTATTATTTAGAGAAATTTTTTAGAAATTTTCGTATGGACTCTATGACTTTAAGTTTAAATAAAGATAATCCAGATAAGCCTATTGCTTTGTTAACTGGTTTTGGTTGTACAAATAATATTTTCATTAATGAAGAAGATAACAAAGGGTTATGTGAAAATTTATTGGCAGAATTGCATGTAAGCAATATGTACTTAACGTACAATGATTTAAGTATATTACAAACTTGTACTAACCAAAGTGGACCATGTGAAGTTCTTGTACAAGTAAACGAAACAGCATCTGCTTATTTAAAAACAATTGGTGGAGATGGAAAAGAAGGATATCGCATTATTATTGAATATGCAGAAACTAAAGAAGGAGAAGCATGTGTAGGAGATGATTGTAGATTTTATTATGCCACCATTAGTTTGGGGGAATTATCATGAAGTTAGATAACAAAGGAATTACTTTAGTAGAATTAATTGTAAGCATTGCTTTAATTTCTATTGTAATTATGTTTTTGTTTCGGTTACTTGTTGATGTAAGGTATAGTGATAATACAACAGATTATAATCGAGATAATCAACAAAAAAGAGCAACTATTATTAAATATATTCAAACAGATTTTTTAGAAAGAAAATTAATTGGTTTAACAGATAGAACGCAAAATGAAGGAGAATTTATAGTGGAATTTTCTTACGCAGATCATACGACAGGAAGGCTTACTGTACTACGTGATTCCATTATGTATACAAATAATTTAAGCACAGAAAAATGGTTGCTTGAAAAAGAAACAGAAAATACAAAATTAGGAATTAATTGTGTAAGTTATAGTACTAGTTTATCAACCCCTATTTTAAAAACAGAAGGAGAATTTTTTTCGGTAAAATTAACAATTCCTGTTATTGTAAATACAAAAAAACAAAATTATATTGACGATTTAGAATTTTTCTATATAGGAGAAAAAAAAGATATTCTTGATTTAGATAATGCATTTCCTAATCGAACAGATTTAGGGTATTATCATGCAAACCAGTGTTGATAGAATTCCTTGAATAAGTTTTGAACAAAAGAAAAATTTATAAGATATATTTTCTTCTTCTATAATATTTTTGATTTGTGTGTGTATACTTAAGCCACCAAAAGAAATAAAAAAACAAGCCAATATTTCTTTTAGATGGTGATTTATATTTAGAAGAATAAGTTTAGAAAGACCGCCAGTTGTTTCTAATACCCCATTTATTAAACAATTTAGTATAGGAGAATTTAGAAACATAGAAATTCCTTCGCATAGTATAAAATAAAAAATAATCGTGCCTAAAATAAGAAAAAAAGTATTGGTACTTCTTTTTAGACTATTCGCTAGTACTTTTGTAAAAGGTTTTGGATTTGATGTAAAAAAGTTTCTTTTTTCATAAGGATACTTATTGAAGAAAAGCGCCGTTATAAAGTTAAGTGTATAATGGATAAGTATGATTTTAAATGTAATATGTGTATTATGGAAAATAGCATTTAACATATTATATAAAAATAGGGGATTTAAAAAACAAGAATAAGAAAGAATAATAGCAGCGTCCTTCTGATTTATTTTTTTTTCTTTTACTAAATTTGTTATTAAATAAGCATTAGTAGGAGTACCAGAAAATAAAGACATAACAAATATATAAGAAGCCATTGTAGAAAATCCAAATATTTTTTGAAATATTTTATTAATACTTTTTTCAATAATGCTAAAAAAATTGTAGTTCATTAAAATATCATTTATAATAAACATTGGAAATAAAGAAGGAAATACTTGTTCAAAAAAGAGAAAACACCCTTTTATTATACATGTTTTAAAAGTACTATTTTGATAAAATAATAAAAATAGAAAAAATAAAGTAAAGAAAATAACTAAATTGTTTTTTAAAAAAGTTTTCATATTCTTCCTTTCCTTTGCTATAATTATGGTGGTGATACTATGGTTAATAAAGTATATGAAAAAATAAAAAATTACATAAAAGAAAATTATAAATTTTTACTTACAATTGTTATTTTAATTTTTTTATTCTTTTATGAAATGCCTTTTGTCATTTATCGACCAGGGGGCACGATTGATTTAAATAATCGAGTAAAAGTAGAAGATGGCTATGAAACAAAAGGGAGTTTAAATATGGCATATGTTTCTATGATGAAAGGAAAAATTCCCTTTATCTTACTATCTTTTGTTTTACCAAATTGGGATTTGGTAGAAGCAAAGAGCATTACCTATGAAGATGAAACAGTAGATGATTCAATTGTAAGAGATCGTCTTTATCTAGAAGAAGGATTAGACAATGCTACTCTTAGTGCATATAAACTGGCTAATAAAGAAGTAAATATAAAGGCTATTCATCATGTTGTTACATATATTACGAAAGAAGCCCAAACCAATCTAGAAGTAGGAGACGTTATTTTAAAGGTAAATGAGAAAGAATTTTCTACTCTTAGTGATTTGCAATCCTATATTAATTCATTAGCAAAAGATGAGGAAGTATATTTTAGGGTTTTACGTGATGGCGAAGAAAAAAATTGTAAAGCGAATGTTTACGAAATAGAAGGAAGTCTAAAGGTGGGAATTTCAATAGTCAATAAATTTGAATATGAAACAGAACCTAAAATTACAATTGAAACAAAAGCAAGTGAATCTGGTTCCAGTGGTGGCCTTATGACAGCCCTTTCTATTTACAATGCTTTAACAGAAGAGGATATAACAAAAGGAAGAAAAATAGTGGGAACGGGTACAATTGATATTGACGGAAATGTTGGAGAAATTGGCGGAATTAAATATAAGCTTTTAGGTGCTGAAAAAGCAAAAGCCAATACTTTCTTGTGTCCTTACGAAAATTATGAAGAAGCAAAAGAAGTTAAAGAGAGAAATCATTTAGAACTAAAGTTGGTTCCAGTAAAAACTTTAGAAGAAGCCATTATGGCTTTAGAAAAAGAAAATTAGTACTTTTCAAAACCTTTTTTTTATTCTATAATAGAAACAGAGAATAGAAAAATAGGTGAAGATTATATGCGTTTAAGATATCGTATTCCACTTGCTGTAATAGCGATTTTAATGGTGATGACTTTATTTCTTTCAAGTAGTTATGCGTTATGGAAAGTAACTATTTATCAAGAGACAGAAAATATAATTGAAACTGGTTGTTTTTCAATTGAATTTGAAGATATAAGTAATTCGATTAATTTAGGAAACACTTATCCTATGAAAGATACAAACGGTATGAAATTGACACCTTATATTTTTAAAGTAAAAAATACTTGTTCTGTTGATGCCAAATATACAATTTATTTAAACACACTAGAAGTGACAGGGACAAAATTAGATGATAGTTTAATTAAATATTCTTTGGTAAAATCTGATGATGCAGTTGGAACAGCACAAACGCTAGATACTGCAAAAGTAAATCTAGATAAATCTCATTTTACATTTGACAAAACGATTCTAAAATCTTATGAAATTGGTACAGGAACTTTAAAAGGGAAGACAGATGATGCAAGCGATGATGGTGGTGTAGCAACTTATAGTTTAAGATTATGGATAGATGAAAGTGGAAAAAATGCTGTACGAGATAAACAAGGAAATATCATCACGCCAGGAATTGAAGGGCAAACGTTTGAGGCAGGGATTTCTACTATTGCTACGGCTACTAAGTTAGAAGAGGCTAGTTAATTAGTCTTTTTTTGCTTTTTATATATTGTATAATACATTTTCATAAAGGAATGATTTTATGAAAATAAAAATTCAACGAAATTTTAAAGAGACAATAGATTTTCAAAAAATGAAATTAAGAAATGTTTTATATTTTCAGAATCTATTGGACCCAAGGGAAGGGTTAAAGTTTAGTAATGGAAAAAGTAATGTAAAAGAACTGCAAATTGTACGCCAATGCTAGTTTCTTTTTCCTTATTCTTAACGGAAGAGCAAAGAAATAGGGGAACTTTATCTGAAAAAGAAATTTTACCCATTGTGAAAATTTGGAAGGAAATGCATTCTTCAAGAGTTATATAAGACATTAATTTGACAGTTGCGTTTTGCACCGTCTTTTTTTTTATGCTATACTTGTTTAAGGTGGTAACATGTCAAAATATGATGCATCGTCAATTAAGATTTTAGAAGGTTTAGAAGCCGTACGTAAAAGACCTGGTATGTACATAGGGTCTACTGATAAGCGTGGTCTTCATCATTTAATTTGGGAAATTGTAGATAATGCAATTGATGAGATTATTAATGGATTTGGAGATACAATCAAAATTACGTTAAACCCAGATGAAAGTATAACAATAAGCGATAATGGTCGTGGGGTTCCCATAGGAATGCATGAATCGGGTAAGTCTACTCCAGAAGTTATTTATACTGTATTGCATGCAGGTGGTAAATTTGAAACGGATGGGTATAAAGTAAGTGGAGGATTGCATGGTGTTGGAGCAAGTGTTGTAAATGCTTTGTCTAAAAGAATGGACGTTACAATTTATAACGAAGGAAAAATTAGTAATATTAGGTTTTTTAATGGTGGTCAAGTTGAAAGTCCTTTAAAAACAATAGGGGAATCAAAAAAAACAGGAACAGTTGTTACATTCTTGCCAGATTATGAAATGTTTAAAAATGCAAGTTTTTCTTATACAACGATTGTAGAAAGAATGCAAGAAAGTGCATTTTTACTTCCAAATTTAAAAGTAATTATAGAAGACGTGAAAGACAACAAAAATTGCGAGTTTCACTACGAAAACGGACTAGTTAGTTTTGTAGAATATATTAATGAAAATAAAAATGTTTTACATAAACCTATACATTTTACAAGTAATAAAAATGATATTGAAGTCGATATAGCAATGCAGTATAGTGATTCTTATAATGAGAATATTTTAAGTTTTGTGAATAATGTAAAAACAAGCGATGGTGGTTCTCATGAAGTGGGCTTTAAAACAGGAATTACCAAAGCATTTAATGATTATGCTCGAAGCAATAATTTAATTAAGGGTCGTGATTCTAATTTAGAAGGTAGTGACGTAAGAGAAGGCCTAAGTGCTATTATTAGTTTAAAAATACCAGAAAAATTATTACAATTTGAAGGCCAAACCAAAGGGAAATTAGGAACACCAGAAGCCAAAAGTGTTACAGAATCTATTACATACGAAAACTTAAAATTCTTTTTAGAAGAAAATAAAGAAATTGCTCTAACTATTCTAGAGAAAGCCATGAAAAGTCGTGTTGCAAGAGAGGCGGCAAGAAAAGCAAGAGAAGCAGCAAGAAAAGGAACTGGAAAGAATTCCAAAGAACGAGTTTTAAGTGAAAAGTTAGCCAAAGCAACTGGAAGAGATTATAAGAAAAATGAATTATTCTTAGTCGAAGGAGATAGTGCGGGTGGTTCTGCGAAGTCTTTTCGTAATCGTGAAACACAAGCAATACTACCTCTTCGTGGTAAGGTGTTAAACTGTGAAAAAGCAAGTACTCATGATATAGAAGCAAATGCGGAACTTAAACAAATTGAATATGCAATTGGAGCAGGATTGGGTGCTGACTTTGACCCCAAAGACTCGAATTACGGAAAAATTATTATTATGACCGATGCCGATGTAGATGGTTCTCACATACAAATTCTTTTGATTACTTTCTTTTATCGTTTCATGCGTCCTTTGATTGAAGAAGGAATGCTTTATATAGCAACACCTCCTCTTTATTCTATTGAACATGGAAACAAAGGAAAAGAGTATATTGCCGACGACGAAGAATTAGCAAAACGAAAAAGTGAATTAAAAGGAAACTTTAAAGTACAACGTTTTAAAGGATTAGGGGAAATGAATGCAGAAGAACTCTATGAAACAACTATGGATCCAAGAAACAGAAGACTCCTTCGTGTCAATTTAACAGATGCAGCCGTTGCAGAAAAACGAATTCACCTTTTAATGGGGGATCAAGTAGAGCCTAGAAAAGAGTGGATTAACGAAAATGTTGATTTTACTTTAGAAGATGATTTTAGAAAATAAGGGATGGGGTTAGAAAAGTATGGAAATTGTAATGCAATTAGGTGAAGATCATCTAAAAAAGAACGTGGATTGGGATAAAATGAAATTTACCTTGATGCGTAATTATGTTTTCGAGGAAGAGGAAGTAGACATCACTTTCTATGAAGAGCGAGAAAAAAGGAAACTAGCAAATTTTGGGCTATGTCTTAGGTCTTCTAGTGTAGTAGGGATAATTGAACGTTTAACAATATTTGATAAAACTATTTCTCAAACTCTTCTTTTACAACACTTATTAGATTATTTATATAATTTAGAAAGTCCATATTTTAGAATTTTAGGATTATTTTGTAATATTAAAGATTGTGGAATAACAGATTTTTCTTTACAATCCGTTGGTTTTTATACAAATGATTTTTTTAATTTTTTTCATCTTCATCCTGATTTTTTAGAGGTACTCAATAGAGAAACTTGTAAGGAAGAGATAAAAGAAAAATTTAGAAGTCAATATGTTACTTATTGCAAGAGGAAAGAAAAATATATAAGTAGCATTTTACAACAATTGGAGTGTGCTAAAGAAGCATTGGAATTTTTTGAACTAGAATGCGATCAACAAATGGCTGTTTTAAAACGACAAGACATTGAACAGTATGAAACTATTTTAAATGCAAACGAAATAAAGGGATTCAGTAGATAAATCAAAAATATTTAATAAGAGGGTGATGTAAATGCCAAAGAAAAAGGAAACAGCAAAAGAAATTATAGAGAAGATTTACGATTATAGTTTAGAAGAAATTATGGAAACTGGTTTTGGAAGATATTCAAAAGAAATTATCCAAGAACGTGCCTTGCCTGATGTAAGAGATGGTTTAAAACCTGTACAAAGAAGAATTTTGTATTCTATGTTTATTTCTGGATTTAAACATGATAAGCCATATCGTAAAAGCGCCAAGGCGGTTGGAGATGTCATGGGTAATTTCCATCCACATGGGGATTCTTCTATTTATGATGCGATGATTCGTATGAGTCAAAACTGGAAAATGAGAGAATGTTTAATCGATATTCACGGAAATAATGGCTCTATCGATGGAGATGGACCTGCTGCAATGCGTTATACTGAAGCAAGATTATCTAAAATTGCGGAAGAAATGCTTGCTTCAATTAACAAAAATACAGTAGAGATGACGTATAATTTTGATGATGAAGAATTAGAACCTACTGTATTGCCTGCTGCATTTCCTAATCTTTTAGTGAATGGCTCTACAGGAATTAGTGCAGGATATGCTACCAATATTCCTACTCACAATTTAAGTGAAGTCATTGATGCAACGATTAAAAGAATTGAATCTCCAAATTGTAAGTTAGAGACCATTATGGATATTTTACCAGGACCAGATTTTCCAACAGGTGGTGTCATTGAAGGCAAAAATGGACTGATTGATGCCTATACCAAAGGAAAAGGAAAAGTTATTTTAAAAGCCGATTGCGAAATTGTTACTTCGGGAAACAAAAAACAAATTATTGTTCATTCGATTCCTTATGAAGTTGTAAAAGAGCAATTAATTAAAAAAATTACAGAAATTAGATTAGATAAAAAAATTGAGGGAATTAATGATGTTATTGATGAGTCGGATCACGAACATATGGCAAAACTCACAATTGATTTAAAAAAAGAAGCAAACGCCGAACTTGTTTTAAATTATTTACTTAAAAATACAGATTTACAAGTTAACTACAATTTTAATATGGTGGCAATTGTAAATCGTCGTCCAAGACTTGTTGGAATTTTAGAAATACTAGATGCATTTATTAATCATCAAAAAGAAGTTATTACAAGAAGAACAGAATGGAACTTAAAAAAAGCCAAGTTTGATTATCATATTTTAGAAGGTTTAGTCAAAGCCATTAGTATTTTAGATGAAGTAATTCGTATCATACGTGGCAGTAAAAATAAGAGTGATGCCATAGACAATTTGACAAAAGAATATGACTTTACTTTTGATCAATCTAAAGCCATTGTAGAATTGCAATTGTACCGTTTAACCAATACTGATATTGTAGCATTGCAAGAAGAAATGGAAGAACTAGCAAAAAATATTAAAATTTGGGAACAAATCTTGAATAATGAAGAAGCCTTAAAACATGTAATGAAAACAGAACTTAAGATTATTAAAAAAGAATATGGAAATCCGCGTCGCACTAAAATAAAAGATGAAGTGACAGAAATTAAACTGGATATGCTTGATATGATTCCAAAAGAAAATGTGGTAGTCGTTGTTACGAATGAAGGCTATATAAAGCGTGTAAGTGCAAAGTCTTATGCTTCTCGAGGGGATGAAGAAACTACTTTAAAACCGGGAGATTTTGTTGCCTGTTTATACGAAGTGACAACTTTAGATACGATTTTAGTCTTTACAAACTTAGGGAATTATTTGTACATTCCAGTGCATCGAATTCCAGAAGCAAAATGGAAAGAACTTGGAAAACACGTAAATAATATTGTGATGATGTCTAGTGAAGAACAAGTCATTACTTCTATGGTGATGGAAGATACTAACAAAGAAATTATTACGGCAACAAAAAATGGTATGGTAAAGAAAAGTAATTTAAAAGATTACGTAGTAACCAGATTTTCAAAACCAATGAGTGCTATTAAATTAAAAGAAGATGATGAAGTTGTCGCAGTATTTAAAAAGAAAGAAAATGTAATATTAGTGAGTAATAATGGATATTACGTTAAATTTAATGAATGTGAAATTCCACTTACTGGAGTAAAATCATCAGGTGTAAAAGGAATGAACTTAAAAGATGGGGTAGTTGTATCAGCACTATCTTATCAAGAAGCAGAATATATTGATATTTTTACCAATCATAAAACAGCAAAAAGAGTGAAGATGAGTGAACTAGAAGAAACAGGACGTGCTAAACGCGGGAATGCTTTAATGAAAAAAGTAAAATCAGTAAATTATGAAATTATAAAAGCAATGGAGATGGACGCCAGAGACATTATTTTATTAAAATCAGATAGTGAAGTAAAAGAAATAAAAAATAGCGAAATTGCTATTATGGATTTAGCAAGTACTGGATCGGTTATAACAAAGCATAAAATTGATACTATTTATAAAAAGAAGGAATTAGAAAGTTATTTAAGAAAAGACGAAAAAAAAGAAAGTAAAGAAGATATTCCTAATGAAGAAAGAGAAGATAAAAAAATCAAAGAATTTACTATGGATGATTTTTTAGATGACTTTAAGATATAATTATGCTATTATAATATGCCAAGGAGGGGTTTTTCATGGATTTAAAAATTCAAGAAAAGTTTATAAACGAGGCCTTAGTGTATTTAAATTCTCAAAATAGACATGAAATAATTGCTGCTTTATGTGGTATTTCTGATGATTTAGCATTTGCTCTTGTATACCAATATTATAATTTGAATTTAGATAATCATTCTAAAGCATTTCTTGTAGGATGTATTGCATATTTATTGCAACAAAATGCTTTAAATGCATCTTTCTCTAGGTAAAATAAGTTTAAAAAAACACCTATCTGCATAGAATGTAGTAGGTGATTTTTTATGGCTACAAAAGAAGAATTTAAAAACTTTGCAAAAATGCATCCAGAACTTGTTCATTATATCAAAAGTGGAGAGGCTACTTGGCAAAAATTTTATGAAATTTATGATATTTATGGCGAAGAAGAAAGTGCTTGGCAAGATTATTTTGCAAAAGAAAAAACAAATAATGATTATAATTTTAAATCCATTACGGATAAAATTAAAAATTTAGACTTATCTTCTATTCAAGAACATATTGGAACAGCTCAAAAAGCATTAGGAATTGTACAGGAACTAACTAGTAAAGGAACAACTACAACAGGAGCAAGTAAAGTAGCAGATGCCGTAAATCCAAGACCAATTAATAAGATTTTTGAGGATTAGCATGGATATCCTTTTACAACAAAAGTTAGAAAAAGATGTAAAAATGGCAGAATATTTAAAACATAATTCTTTTTGGTATAAAGAGTTAAACCGAAATAGTGATAATTATAAAAATTTTGTAAATGCTATGAAAGAGAAATATCATTTAAAAATGACCGATAGAATTAATGAAACAATTGATAATATTGACATCATTACGGGAATTTTAGACACATTAAAATAAACTTTCGTTGACTACCAAATTATTTTAGTGTTATAATCTTTTTAAAGTAGATAAGGATGGTAGTCTATATGAATATATTAAAAAATAGAAAAGGATTTACTTTGGTAGAACTTTTAGCTGTTATTGTTATTTTGGCCGTTATTATTTTAATAGCCTCAAATAGTGTTCTGTCTCAAATGGATAAGGCGCGTAAGAATGCCCTTGCGATTGAAGGAAATACTTTAATTAATTCTGCTAAAAATGCGTACCAATCTGCTATTTTAGAAGGACAAATAACTACTGGTAGTGCATGTTTTTCTTTAGAATATTTATATAAAGAGGGTTTATTTAGTAAAGGCTCATCTGAACATTATACAGGGAGTGTTTTAGTTGCTCCTGATTCCACTGGAAAGATAGTAAATTATACATTTTGGATAAGCAATGGAAGTTTTGTGGTATCAGGAGAAACGGGTACTACAGGAACTGGAGCAGTTTCTGGGAGTAATGCATCTACAACTTGTGGAGATATAGCAAATGTACCAAAGTTCTAGAGAATAGAACTTCTTTTTTTTAGTCTTTTGTGAGATAATGTTTTTGGTGAAGTATAATGATTATTGGATGTCACGTAAATTTTACGAATGAACAACTTTTAGGAAGTGTGAGACAAGCCCTTTCTTATGGAGCAAATGCTTTTATGTTTTATACAGGTGCCCCTCAAAATACTATACGTAAAGGTTTAGACGAAAATTTAATTAAAGAAGCACATAAACTTATGCAAGATAATGATATGGATATAAAAAACGTAATTTGTCATGCACCATATATTATTAATCTTGCGAATAATAAAGACCAAGAAAAATGGCAATTTAGTATTCAATTTTTAAAGCAAGAATTAGAAAGATGCAAAACTTTAGGGATTTCATCTATTGTTTTACACCCTGGGAGTGCCGTTGGATTAGAAAAAAATGTTGCCTTACAAAATATAAGTGATGCTTTAAATTTAATTATTCGTGAAGATTTGCCTATGATTTTATTAGAAACTATGGCTGGTAAGGGAACAGAATGTGGATGTACACTTGAAGAAATAAAAATGATTTTAGAACAAGTACATTCTAACCATATCGGGGTTTGTCTAGATACATGTCACTTGAATGATGCTGGATACAATATAGAACAATTTGATGAATTATTAATTCAAATTGAAAAAACATTTGGGTTAGAAAAAGTGCATTGCGTGCATGTAAATGATAGTAAAAATACATTAGGTTCTCATAAAGATCGTCATGAAAATTTAGGATTGGGTACAATAGGATTTGATGCCTTATTACGCGTTGTTTTACATGATAAATTAAAAGATGTTCCTAAAATATTAGAAACACCTTATATAGAAAGAGAATATCCCCCTTATAAATTCGAGATTGATTCCTTAAAAAATCGAAAACAAAATCCAAATTTAATTGAAGACATTCAAAATTTCTATAAATAATTTTTATAACGTATAGAGTATTCTTTAAATAACTTTTTAATTTTTGTTAAATTTTCTTCAGAAAATTTATCTTTATAACGATCTAAGTTTAAAAAAGCGGGATTAGCAATAACCGTTTGCCAATTTTTTTTCACAAAAATATAAGTAAACTCTAATTCATCTTCATTTAAGAAAATATTATTTTTACGAGCAAAATTATCAACATCTGTTTTTGTTAATTTATTCATATACCTTTCTATAATATTAAACATAATACCACCTAGTATATTGTATGAAAAATGATTTTTTTTGAATACTAATATTAGGTGTTTTTTATGAAAAAGTTTTATATTGGAATTGCCTTTTTATTTTTATGTTTTACATCTGGAATGCTTTATCATCTCATTTTGGAAAAACGTGCCTTTTATGAGAAAGTGTATGAAGAAAAAACGAGTGTTTATGTAAGTTCATTATCAAGACCTCGTGGAAGAATACTAGACGCTAAAGGACGTATTTTGGTAGATAATATTGGAATAAAATCGATTGTCTATCGAAAAACAAATGGTATTTCTTTAGAAGAAGAAGTAGAGATTGCTAAAAATCTTGCGCAACTTTTAGAATTTAAAGAAAGTATTAGTGAAATGGATTTAAAAAAATATTGGTTAGCCACACATCAAAAAGAAGGAAATGCATTAATAACAGAAGAAGAGTATGACTTATATGAACATAGAAAACTAAATAGTAATGATTTGTATTTATTAAAATTAGACCGAATTACAAAGGACATGTTAGATTATTATGATGAATTTGACAAAAAGGTTGCCTATATTTATACCTTAATGAATAAAGGATATTATTATGATGCTAAACTAATTAAATTAGAAGTTACAGAAAAAGAATATGCAAGTGTTTTAGAAAAGAAAATGGTAGGAGTAACGAATGAAATGTATTTTAAAAGAGATTATCCTTATGGGGCAACATTAAGAAGTATTTTTGGAATGGTAGGCAATATCCCTAAAGAGTTAGAAAGTTATTATAAAAATCAAGGGTATGCTATGGATGATATTGTGGGTATTAGTTTTTTAGAACAACAGTATGATGCTTATTTAAAAGGAGAAAAGGATACTTATAAAGTCGAAGAAGATGGTACACTTACATTAGTAAATGAAGGAAAAAGAGGAAATGATTTAATTTTAAGTATTGATATCGAGATGCAGTTGGGTATAGAAGAAATTTTAAAAGAAGAAATAAAAAAGGGGAAGGAACTTAAAAATACAGAGTATTATCAAGGAAGTTATGTTTTAGTAGGAGACCCCAATACTGGCGCTATAAAAGCATTAGCAGGGTTAAAATATTTAGGCCATGATGTTTTTAAAAATGTAGAGAGCGATGTTTTATTTTCTTCTTTTACGGCTGGAAGTATTGTAAAAGGAGCCAGTATGGCGCTTGGCTACCAAAATAATCTGATAGAGGTAGGAAAAAAGGTTAGGGACGCTTGTGTGAAACTCTATTTAGTTCCAGAAAAATGTTCTTATAAGAAATTAGGGATGATTGACGATATTACGGCTTTAAAAACAAGTTCTAATTACTATCAATTTTTGTTAGCCATTAAACTTGCAGGTTACTCTTATTCTTATAATATGAAAATGGATGTATCAGAAAGTCACTTTCAGATTTATCGAGATGTATTTTCTAAATTTGGCTTAGGCGTTAAAACAGGAATTGATTTACCAAATGAACAAACGGGTATAAAGGGAAATACGATTGCAGCAGATTTACTTCTAAATTTTGCAATTGGACAATATGACACCTATACACCTCTTGCACTTTTGCAATATATTAATACAATTTATAATAATGGAGTACGTTATGATTTATCTTTAATGGATAGAATAATAGATAAAGAAAACAATGTGATTATCAAAAAAGAAAAAAAGGTTTTGAGTACTTTTTCAATGGATCAACAATATTTTGATCGTATCAAAACAGGGTTCTATCAAGTTGTAAATATAGGAACAGGTTCTGGATATGTTGATAAATCTTTAAATGCGGCTGGAAAAACCGGAACGAGTGAAACCATTTTTGATAGTGATAATGATGGAGTGGGAGATGTTAAAACGATTAATAATACTTTTGCTATGTATGCACCTTATGATAATCCAAGATACAGTATGGTAGTAGTAAGTCCAAATGTTAGTCATTATAATGGCAAGACGGATTATTTTGCTTATATCAATCGCTATATTAGTGCTTCTGTAAGTGATTATATATTTGCTAATTACTAAGAAACTTTGTGTTTCTTTTTTAGTTGGTTTGTAAAAAAAGGGGTTCATATGTATTGTATAGTATTAAAAAGAAGCAAAAAAATATTGGTTTGGGGATCAGAAAATAAAATTCCTATTTATGTCTTAATGATATTAATAGGAATTACAATCAAAAAATATTTGGAGAAGTGTTTTTTCAAAATCATTTTATAAAATCTAAGAATTTGATTACAAAAGAAGATATAGGAAAAACATACGCTAATTTAAATAATTTTATAAAGATGTTTTGGAAAATAATAGATGAATGTAATATGAATGTGAAAATAGAAGAGAAAAAGTAAGACTCTTCTTTTTTATCAAATGAAAATGTACAATATGTACAATTATATGATATACTACATTTAGAAAATAGATGGAGGAAAAAAGAAGAAAAGAAAATCCTCCCAACCCGTGGTGTCAACCTGGGAGGGGGGGTATATTAGAAAGTAACCCAGGAAGAAACCGGAAGAAAATACTATTAGTAGTAATAGGAATATTACTGAGTTTAGGAATTATAATAAGTGTAAGTTATGCATGGTGGAGTCATATAGTAAGTCAAGAAGGAATCAATACAATAGAAAGTACGTGTTTAGAAATAGAACTAATCGATGAAAATCCGATTCATTTACAAAATGCTTATCCCATAACGGACGCAGAAGCGAAGATTTTAAGTCCTTATACGTTTACAATCACAAATACCTGTACAACAACAGTAGAATATGATGTCAATTTAGATATCATGGAAAGTACAAGTAGATTAAGTAGCGAATATATAGCAGTAGAGTTTAATGGAGAAACAAAGAAACTATTAAATACATTAGAGAGTGTAGAACCAAGTTATCCAGGAAGTGATTACATACCAGTAGAGGCAAGATACTTAACCAGTGGAGAGTTAGGAGCGAATGAAAGTAAGACCTATACAATAAAACTATGGATGGATGAAAGCGTTACAGTTGAAGATGATGCGATGAATAAGAACTTTATAAGTAAGATAGTTGTAACAGCCAAACAAAGCCATAGAGTATTATTAACAGATTATTTAATGATGTTAAATGAAATGGAAGAGTTTCCGCATGAGGAAACGTATCAAACAAAAGCCTTAACAGATTATAGATATACAGGAGCAAATCCAAATAATTACGTATGTTTTGGAAGTGAAGAGAGTGTTTGTCCAGAAGACAATCTATACCGAATCATAGGAGTAATTCCAACGCAAAGTGAAGTTGGTGGAGAATATGAGAGTAGAGTTAAATTAATTAAAATGCAAAATTATAGTTCTACTTATTATTGGGCTTCTAATAGTTCTATAACATGGGGTACAAGTGGAATCCAAAATGTATTAAATAATGCTTATTGGAATGAGTTAAATGGATATCAACAATTTATAGAACCAAGTGTATGGTATTTAGGAGGGTTAAATTTTAATAATCAAGATTCATATAGCGCGGATATATTATATTCTAATGAGAGAGGTAATATTCCTGGAAGAAGTGGCGGAAATATTTCTTATGCTTATAATATCGGACTTATGTATCCAAGTGATTATGGTTATTCTGTAAATAGTACTTATAGGACGCAATCAATTAATTCTAATAATGGATATTATGCTATTAATTCATGGTTAAAAAAAGAAAAAACACATTGGTTCGTTTCTCCAGATGCTTACTATAATTTTCAGGGCATGATTGCAGCATGGCTTTTAAAATCTAATGGTAGGGTACATCATGGTGCTCAATTTTACTCGGACAACAAATATTATATATACCCAACATTTTATTTAAACCCAAACGTCCAATATAAAAGTGGGGAAGGAACAAAAGTAAATCCGTATAGGATAAGTATAAATGAATAAAATCAATTTAAGAGAGATACGAAAAAGGAAAGGATATACGCAAAAAGAACTAGCAAGTAAATTAGGAATAGCAGAGTGTACTTTAGCCCATTACGAAAGTGGAATACGAAAGATTACATTAGAAACTTTTTTAAAAATAGTAGAAGTATGTAATTTAAAAATAAAAATAGAAGATAAAAATTTGAAAAATATCTTAAAAAGTAAAAATTAAGATATTTTTTTATGAAAAAATTTACCCTAAAAAAAAGGAAACTTCAAATTTACAGTGTATATATATTAGTGAGGAGGCAAAAATGAAAAAAAATATTATTGTACGACAACAGGATATGAAAGACTGTGGAGTATGTTGTTTACTTTCTATTATGAAATACTATAATGGCTATGTTCCAATTGAAGTGCTAAGACAAGATACAAAGACGTCTTTGGAGGGGACAACTGCTTATCATCTTGTAAAAACGGCAATCAATTATGGATTCGATGCTTATGGTATGAAATTAGAAAATTTAAATGAATTAGAAAATGCCATACTTCCAATAATTGCTCATGTAGAAATGAATAACTTAAATCATTTTGTTGTTGTATATAAAATCGAGAAAAATATGGTAACTGTAATGGATCCTGCTAAAGGAAAGATAAAAATTTCAAGAAATGATTTCGAATCTATATGGACCAAAAACATCATCACTCTTTATCCTAAATATCAACTACCTAAAATAATTAACGAAAACCATTTGATAGGAATTATAATTGAAATTTTAAAAAGAGAGAAAAAAACAATTTTAAAAATAATTTTTTTAACAGCATTACTTACTGTAATTACTATTTTCACAGGTTTTTATTTAAAGATAGGCATTTATTTTGCTAGTGAAAATGAAGAAAAAGAAATCTTATATCATTTATTTTTATTCTTTTTTGGTTTATTTATGATAAAAGAGATGCTTTTTTATTTTCGCAATCACTTTAAAATTTATTTAAATAAAAACTTAGATGGATTCCTATATCACGATTTTTTGAAGCATTTATTTTTGCTTCCTAATTATTTTATTAAAGATAGAACAACTGGAGAAATAATGATACGAGTAAAAGAACTTGAAAACATTAAAAATGTACTTTCAGAAATTTTAATTACAATCCTTTTAGATTCTATCTTGGCTTTTAGTGTTGGAATTATTCTATGGACTATTAACAAACGGTTGTTTTTAATTCTTTGTTTTATTGTTTTATTATATAGTATTTGTGGAATAATTTCAGGAAAAATCCTTTATAAAGCAGCTTTAAAAGTAAATGAAACAGAAGTGAATTTTCAATCCAATTTGATTGAAAATGTTGAATCCTTTATTACATTAAAAAATTTGAATATTATTAAATTAATGTTTCAAAAATTAGAAATTAGTTTGGTGAAGTATTTAAAAAATTCTTATTATTTGAACAAAAAGATAGTAAATACCAATTCTATTGCTAGTTTTGTAGAAGAGTTATTAAACTTTAGTGTCATTTCCTTTGGATTATTAGAAATCATAAGTCATAATTGTAGTTTGATTAATTTGATTACGTTTGAAAGTTTAGTTAGTTTCTTTTTCACCCCATTTAAAACTATTATAAATATCCTTCCAAGTTATAATTATGTAAAAGTAAGTATCACTAAAACAAATGATTTTTACAATATTCCAGAGGAGCAGCAAAAAAATGGTTTAGAAACTTTTCAAAATGGAGACATTATAATTGAAAATCTGAATTTTTCCTATAATGATTTTTCTAAAATATTTGCAGATTTTTGTTTAAGAATTAAAGAAAAGTCTTGTGTTTTATTTAAAGGAGAAAGTGGTTGTGGGAAAAGCACGTTGTGTCAAATGATAAGTCGTTTATTAGAAACAAACCAAAATGAAATTAGAATAGGAGATACGAATATCAATGATTATTCATTAAATACCATAAGAAAAAATATTACGTATGTAAGTCAAAAAGAGCATTTGCTACAAGATACAATAAGAAATAATATCATTCTAAATAGAGATGTTGATGAAACAAAGTATAAAGAGATACTAAAAATTTGTGCTATTGATAGTATTGTTTCTAAAAAACCACTTCGTTATGAAACTTTTTTAGCAAGTGATTCTAATAATATTTCTGGTGGTGAGAAGCAACGAATTATTTTAGCAAGAGCATTATTAAATCCTTTTCAAATTTTAATATTGGATGAAGCGTTGAGTGAAGTAAATAACGATTTAGAAATTGATATTATACGGAAAATAAAAGATTCATTTAAAGATAAAACTATTATATATGTGAGTCATAAAAATCATGATAAATATTTTGATCAAGTT
The DNA here is from genome assembly GCA_947571135.1 of uncultured Mycoplasmatota bacterium. Lineage (GTDB taxonomy): Bacteria > Bacillota_I > Bacilli_A > RF39 > UBA660 > MGBC108787. The sequence goes on along the minus strand of CANOWY010000006.1, from coordinate 42,742 downwards.
TATAACTTTGAGGCGGCAAAGTGAAAAGATATTTAAAATATAATCTAATAACTTATTTAGAAAAAGACAAGAAAAAATATCAATATAGTTGCTTTTTAACAGTAATATTACTTACTAGTTTATTTTTCTACTCATTAAAATATGATACTTATAATATTTTGGAAACCAATGCACAAGTTTTATGTGAAGAAGAATGTATTTTACAGTTTTTTTATCCAATAAAGGATGGTTTTAATGCGGAACAAATAAAAATAAATGATAAATATCACGAAATAGAAAACTTTTCTTTTGGAGAAATTACAATGGATACATCAAATATTGGATATCAAAAAATAACACTAAAAGCAAAAGGATATAAAGGGGAAAATAATGAATTTGTAAAATTACAAATTTATAAAAACAAAGAAAAAATAATTAAAAAAATATTTAAAATAATAAAAGAAAGGTGATAATATGATTTTAAAAGAACAAGAACTTCAAAATATAACAGGAGGCGGAATTTCTTATTCTATTTTAGGAATTATTGGAGCAATTGGTGTATTTATTGCGGGAGTAGTAGATGGGATTCTTCGACCTTTAAAATGTAATTAGGAGATTTTTATGAGATTAGAAGAACAAGAATTATTTCAAATTAGAGGAGGAGCCATTACAGCGACATTTTTTAACTCTATTGCAAGACTTATAAATACAGTATTAGATTTGGGAAGAACTGTTGGTTCTTCCATCAGAAGAATTTATTCTAAAAATTATTGTTAACATTCTTGCTTAAAGAAGTTAAGTAGTATATAATGTGATTAAGAATAAAGGAGGAATATATATGAAGAAAAACAATAAAGGTTTTATTGCCATTTCTTTAATATATTCCTTTTTCTTAGTTTTTTTAATTACTTTATTAATGATTGTTCGTGATTATGCTCATAATCGTATTCTTTTAAACGATGTTAAAATAGAAACACAAGAGTATCTAAATGGGCTCGCTGAATTTAATCCTGTATCGTTAGAAAATAGAAATTATGAAGTGAATGAAGAAATAAAGTTTGGAAATGAAAACTGGAAAGTATTACAAGATGTTGGAGCAAATGTAGTACTAGTTTTAAATCGTATCTTGAGTAAAGAAGAGATAGAAAAAACTCTTAGTAATGTTGGACTTCCTGGATTAAATGCAAATGAAGCAATATCAATGTGTAAAAATGGCTATAATCCTGTAATTTGTAATTATCAAGATTCAGTGACATTTAATTATTATACATGGGGAACAAGTATTGTAAAAAAAGTAGTAGAGGATTGGCTTTCTACAGATGCTACTTTGCAAAAGGCTATTCAAATTGGAAGTTTACAAAGTATGACTTATAGTGATGGAATAAAAAATTACAACTCTTTTATAAGAATTCCAATAGAAAGTGAGTTTTCAATTGTAAATGATGAAGGAATTTGGTATTTAACCAGTAGTTCAAATATGGCTGGAATAAGTTATTTAAAAATTGGACCAAATACTATTAGTTCTCATAATAATTATAAAAGTATAAAACCAGTAATAATGGTTAAAAAAGCAACTACTTAAATAAATTAAGTAGTTGGCAGATAATAAAACTGAGTAAAAAAACAATAATATAAATTACAATTTTATTAAGTTGCATAGAGGAGATAGGTAATATGATAATAGCACTCATAATTACCATTCCAAAAACTAGACTCATAAATTTTTTATGATGTTTTTTTAAAAAATACAAAGAAACTTTACTTCCTAAATAAAAGCCACATATGTCTCCTAAAAAATAACAAAGTAAAGGAATACAAAATAAAATGTTTTGAAAATTTAAATTAGCCAGATAAGATTTATATAAAAAATACGGACCTATGATCATCATAATCATAGAACCTGAAATACCAGGTAAAATAGTAAAAAAACCGTCAATCATTCCAAAAAAAGTAAATAGAATAAGAAATAAAAGTGTTATTTTAGGATATTCGGTTATCACAGTAACTGGTTGACTACTTATACTAGAAATAAAACAAATAACACTGATTCCAAGGCTAAGCCAAAAAAGATTAGGCTTTATTTTTTCCGCTTTAATTAAATCAGGGATCGAAAATAAAACAAGTCCACTAAATAAAATGAGTGTACTATTAGGAGCAAAATAAAATAAAAGTTCAGTAATTCTTGCAAAAGTAAGGGTTCCTAAAAAAATACCTAATATTAAAAAAAGTAAAAGGATTTTATTTTCTTTTTTCTTAAAATTTGTGATGGCTAAAGAAACTTGTTCATATTTTTTCATAAGGACTAAAATAGTTCCACCACTAATGCCAGGAATAAGACTTACAACACCTACTAAAAAACCTGTAAAAAAAATCATATATTTCACCAATTCATATTATGTTTTATTGTACTTAAAAAGAACATATGATATAATAGAAAATATAAGGAGGTAAACATTATGACAAAGTGGATTATCATTGGAATTGTAGTAGTAATTGTCTTAATTTTGTTATATGGAGTATCTATTTACAATAAATTAGTAGTTTTAAGAAATAGAGTCCGTGACCAATGGGCACAAATTGATGTACAATTAAAAAGAAGATTTGATTTAATTCCAAATTTAGTAGAAACAGTAAAAGGATATGCAAAGCATGAAAGTGAAACTTTAGAGCAGGTTATAAAAGCAAGAAATACTTTTTTAAATGCGTCAACACCAGAAGCAGAAATGGCCGCTGATGGAGAATTAACAAAAGCAATGACAAAATTATTTGCTTTAGCAGAGAGTTATCCCGATTTAAAAGCTAATACTAATTTTACTGATTTACAAAAAGAACTAGGTGAGACAGAAAATAAAATTGCAAGTAGTAGACAATTTTACAATGATACAGTTTTAACGTATAATAACAAAATAGAAGTTGTACCAAGTAATATTGTTGCTTCTATGTTTCATTTTAAAAAGGAAACGTTCTTTGAAGCAAATGAAAAAGAAAGAGAAAATGTACAAGTTAAATTTTAAGCCTAGGCTTAAAATTTTCTTTTAAAGAGGGAGAAAAAAGATGAGAAAAATTATAATAATCATACTTTCTTTGTTTTTAAGTATTCCGTTATTTGTCGATGCCAGTGCAGTAGACTATAAAATTAAACATTACTATATCAATGCAGATATTGTAGAAAGTGGAAATCTAGAAGTAACAGAACTCATTGTTTTAAAAGGAAGTTTTAATGGTTATATCAGAGACATTGTGTATCAAAATAAAAATCTTGGCAGTACAGGATTCGAAAACAATCGAATATATAATGCAAGTGGAATAGAAATAATAGATATATCTGCTAAGAAAGTAAATAATGTCACTTTTGATACATTAAATGATGCAGATTATACAAGTTTAACCAAAGGAAAAGCCAGTAATCTGGGTTATTTAGAAACAGCGATTTCAGACGGAAAAGAATACGAAATGTATTTTAAATCTAATAAAGAAACCATTGCTTTTAAAATAAAATACATAATAACAGATGCAGTTGTTTTACACAAAGATGTTGCAGAACTTTACTGGACGTTTATTGGTTCTAGTTATGAAGACGATATAGCAGATTTACAAATAAGAGTAAATCTTCCCAAGATAGATCAAACAGATAAATTTCGTGTGTGGGCACATGGAGAGATGGCAGGAGTTATAAGACCTTATGAAAACAGATATTTATTAGCAACTGTAGAATATTTAGAAAGAAACAATCCTGTAGATATAAGAATAGCATTTGATAAAACACTAGTAAATCAAAATTTTGTCAGGAAACAAACGAATGAGGAAGCACTCGAAGAAATTATAGAAGTAGAAACGAAAAGAGCAGATGAACAAAACGCCAAAAGAAAACAAATGAAACTGCTTTTTTATGGATTTTTAATTTTTTCTGCTTTGTATCTAATTGCTCTTATCATTGTATGGATTTATGTATATTTAAAATACGACAAAGAATACAAAAGTGATTTTACTAACGAATATAATCGTGAATTTATTGATGACTATAATGTAGAAGTAGTAGATTACTTAATGAATAAAAACATTACACCAAATGCAATGAGTGCATCCATTATGAATTTAATATACAAAAAAGTAGTAAAAATAGAAGAAATACCTTCTGAAAAAAAGCATAAAGACTATAAATTCATATTAAATGAAACGTATGAAAATACCAATGAAACAGAAGAATATTTAATAAAGTTTCTATTTAATAAAGTGGGAAAAGAGGGGACTTTTACAACAAAACAATTAAAAGACTATGCAAAGGGTACTAAAACTTGTGAGAAATTTTCGACCAGTTATGCAACTTGGAAAAGTAAAGTAGTACAAGATGGAAAAAAGGAAAATTTCTTTGAAGGACATGGTAAGCCTATTACTATTAGTGTGATATTCTTGATCATTAGTGTTATAATGAGTATTATGGCTGGAATATGTAATGTTGTCTTACCGTTTCCATTTATTAATACGGCAATTTCTATTATTTTCTTAATCTATACTTGTTGTTTTTTTAAAAGAACAAAAAAAGGAAACGAAGATTATGCTAAATGGAAGGCTTTTAAAAAATTTCTAAATGACTTTGGTACATTTGATACAAAAGAATTACCAGAAGTAGCATTATGGGAACGCTTTATGGTGTATGCAACAGTTTTTGGTCTTGCTGAAAAAGTTTCAAAAGTTATGAATGTAAAAATAAAAGAACTTGAAACTGGTGGAATGTATGTAGGAGACTATGTACCAAATTTTTATGACTGGTATGTATTTAATTCAATAAATAACAGTATTACTAATTCTATACAATCAAATGTTACCGCCGTAACGGCTGCTCGTGCCAATTCATCAATTTCTAGTGGAAGCGGCTTTGGGGGAGGATTTTCATCAGGAGGAGGCTTCGGCGGAGGCGGTGGCGGTGGCGGAGGTCATGGCTTCTAAAATTAACCTTGAGAATTACTAAATGTAGTTCTTTTTTTCATGTCCTACTTATGCTAAAATATAAATAGGTGGTAGTATGCAAAAAGTAATAGATGGAGAAATCATTGACGTTGTCATTGTATACAAAAACAACAAAAACATTTATTTACGTTTTAAAGAAGATAAAAAATTATATGCTACTTGTAATCGTTTTGTAAAAGAACGTGATATTAATAAACTAATTGATGAGAATATAGAAAAAATTACAAAAATGTATAAAGCCATAAAGAAAACAACTGAAAATGAACGTTTTTTCAACTATTTAGGAAAGCAATATACAATTTGTTATAACGAAGAAATAAAACAACCTTATTTTGAGGGAGATGTCATATTTGTAAAAAATGAAAAACAGTTACAAAAATTCTATCAAAGCGAAGTCAAACGAGTATTTACTTCCGAAGTAGAAAGAATTACTCCCTATTTTAAAAATATACCAAAGTTTACTTTAAAATTTCGTAACATGAAAACCAGATGGGGCGTTAATAATCGTGGAAATAATACAATCACCTTAAACACAGAACTTTTAAAAAAAGAAATAGATTTATTAGACTATGTTATTATCCATGAACTTTGCCATTTTTATGAAGCCAACCATAGTTCCAGATTTTGGGCACATGTTGAAAAATACTATCCAAAATATAAAGAAGCAAGAAAAAGATTAAGGAGTTAAAAACATGAAAATAGAATCATTAACAAATGGACGTGTAAAAGAATGGATGAAATTAAAAATAAAAAAAGTACGCGATGAAAAAGGATTGTTTTTAATAGAAGGAGAACATTTGATAGTAGAGGCAGGAAAACACAAATTAATCAAAGAAATTATTTCATGTGACGAAACTCTAGAGGCAGACTTTTTTGTAACAAAAGAAATTATGAAAAAATTATCAGATCAGGTAAGTATTTCTTCCCGTATAGCCGTTTGTTATAAAAAACAAGAATTACCCATTCAAGATAAGATTTTAATATTAGACCAGATTCAAGATCCAGGAAATCTTGGAACAATGATTCGAAGTGCGTTTGCTTTTGATTTCTTAGATATCGTGATAAGCGAAGATACAGTTGATTTGTATAACGAAAAAGTAGTTCGTGCTTCAGAAGGAATGCTATTTTCTGTAAATGTAATTAGAAAAGAATTAAAACCATTTTTAGAAGAGATAAAAAAAGAGTATCAAATTTTAACGACAGACGTAAAAGAGGGAAAAAATATAAAACAAGTAGCGTTAAATAAGAAACTTGCTCTTATTATTGGAAACGAAGGACAAGGAGTAAAAGAAAGTATCAAAAAACAAGCGAGTGAATTTATTAAAATTCCAATAAATAAAAATTGTGATTCCTTAAACGCGGGAATTGCAGCCAGTATACTAATGTATGAAATAAAGGAGAAAAGTCATGAATGAATTTGTATATATAGGACGTATTGTAAATACCCACGGCATTAAAGGAGAACTAAGATTGTTAAGTGATTTTGAAAAAAAAGAACGCATTTTTAAACCAAATATACAAATTTTTATCGGAAAAGAAAAACAACCAGAAACTATAAAAAACTATCGTCACCATAAACAATTTGATATGATTACACTAGAAGGCTACCAAGACATAAATGAAGTTTTAAAATACAAAGGACAAAATGTCTTTGTAAAAAGAGAAACCCTAAATTTAAAAGAAGAAGAATACCTTTATGAAGATTTACCAGGAATGATGGTTCTAGAAAATGAAAAAATATTAGGTAAAATAAGAAATATTGTGTATAATAAAGCCAATATATTATTATATATTGAAGGAGAGAAAAATTTTTATATTCCATTAAGTCAAGCATATATCAAACAAGTGGATAGAAAAAATAGAAAAGTACTAGTAGAAGGGGGAGAAAGTTTAATATTATGAGAATTGACATATTAACCCTTTTTCCTAATATGTTCACAGGCTTCTTACATGAATCCATTATAAAAAGAGCCATTGAAAAAAAGATTGTCGAAATTAACATTGTCAATTTTAGAGAGTTTTCGCACCTTAACAATAACCAAGTAGATGATACTCCATATGGTGGAGGAAGCGGAATGGTTTTAATGGTGGAACCTTTAGTAGAAGCGATTGAATCTTTAAAAAGGGAAGACTCTAAAGTTATTCTTATGTGCCCTCAAGGAAAAACGTATACAGAAAAAAAAGCAATCGAATTAAGAGAAGAAAAACATCTGATATTAATTTGTGGTCACTATGAAGGATTTGATGAGCGAATTCGTGAGTTTGTAGAGGAAGAAATTAGTATTGGAGATTATATTTTGACTGGAGGAGAAATTCCAGCAATGGCCATTTGCGATAGTGTCATAAGACTGTTAGATGGAGTGATTAAAAAAGAATCCTATGAAGAGGAATCTTTTACTAATAATTTGCTAGATTATCCTACCTATACAAAACCCAGAGAGTTTAGAGGATTAAAGGTTCCAGATATTTTACTAAGTGGCAATCATGAAGAAATAAAAAAATGGCGAAAGAACGAACAAATAAAGAAAACAGAAAGGAAAAGAAAAGATTTAATGTAAGGTGAGTTTATGGAGCATTATGTTATCAAGAAAAAAAATAAAAATAGAAAACTAAATAAATTTGATTTTGATGAAACAGGTTATGTGTTTAAACCAAATATTAAAAGCCCAAATTTAATTAAAATCACCAGTTTATCTATCACGAATTTAGAAATTACGAATAGTATTTTAATAAAAAAATTAGATAAATCCTTTCGTAAATTAGCGGCTATTATTTTAAGTGTATTAAACGATGAAGAAGCAACCAGTGGAGATGCTACGATTGCCCTAAATGAACTTGCCAAAGAAAAAGGTATCATTACACGTAAATATAGAGAGTATTTAAAAAAAGAAGAACAAGAGAAGTATTTGAAACGCTTAAAAGTTTTAGAAAAAGAAGTAAAAGAAAAATTAGTGACTTTAAAATTAGAAGAAGAAAAAGTTTATGAAGAAGAATTAGAAAAAGGGCATAGTAGATAGAAGAGAGAAAGAATGGTTATACATAACGAATAGTGATAGAAAACATTTGCATATTAAAAAAAAATTTGTTATAATGAATCTGCTTTTTAAGCATGTAATCCGCTGAAATGGAAAGTATTTATGATTACAGAAGATAAATTTTTTAAGAAAGGATGTATACTTATGGCTAATCTAGTCGACAAAATTAACAAAAAGCATATGAAGCCAAACATTCCTGAATTCCGTGTTGGAGATATTGTAAGAGTGGATGTTTGGGTAAAAGAAGGAAAAAAAGAAAGAATTCAAGCATTTGAAGGAATTGTTATTGCGAAGAAAGGTTCTGGGGTATCTGAAACTTTCTCAGTTCGTAAAAAGAGTGGAAGTGTAGGAGTTGTAAGGGTATTCCCTGTAAATACGCCAACAATTGACAAAATTACAGTAGTGAAAAAGGGTATGGTTCGTCGTGCTAAACTTAACTTTATTAAAAATATGCGTAAAGAATATAAAGTGAAAGAAAGAAACAGCAGTATGAAAGAACTTGCTCAAAACAAAGAAGCGAAATAAGGCTTCTTTTTTTAGTTTTATAAACGAATATTCTGTTGTATAATAAATAACGAAAGGATTTTATAATATGAAAGATAAGATAATAAAAAATATAAAAGAATTATTACCCTATATTATTATATTTATTGTGGTATTACTTATAAGAGCATTTGTAGTGACTCCAATAAAAGTAAATGGAAATTCTATGTACAAAACATTAGATGGTTCGGAATTTATGGTTCTAAATAAACTATCAAAAATTGAGCGTTTTGATATTGTTGTAGTAGATTCTCATAGTGATGAATTAATCAAAAGAATCTATGGTCTTCCTGGAGAAAAAATTTCCATTGAAAATAACACGATCTACATTAACGATAAAAAATTAGAAGACAATTATGCAAATGGAGAAACGAGTGATTATGAAAGTATTACTCTTGCAGATGATGAATATTTCATATTAGGAGATAATCGTACAGTATCTTTAGATAGTAGAATAATAGGGCCAGTTAAGAAAAAGCAGATTAAAGGGACAACTAATTTTATTTTGTATCCTTTTAATCGTTTTGGAAAATTAAAAAAGTAGTGTAATAATTAGAGAAAAAAGAATGCTCTGCTACATACGACATTATTATGGAAATTGAAGATTAAACTCGATTTAGAGGTGTAAGATGGAATATAAAGAATATGGCTCAAAGAGTAATGATATTATAATTTTATTACATGGTGGTGGTCTATCTTGGTGGAATTATATAGATGAAATAGGATTGCTTGAAGATGAATTTCGCATAGTTATTCCTATACTAGATGGACATTCAGGCAGTGATACAAATTTTACTTCTATTGAAAGTAATGCTTTAGAAATAATAAATTTTATAAATGATAATTATAATGGGAAAGTAAAACTAATTGGAGGGCTATCATTAGGAGGACAAATATTATTAGAAATACTCTCTAAAAATCCCAATATATGTGAATATGCTATTGTTGAAAGTGCTTTGACAATTCCTATGAATTTTACTTATAAAATGATAGAGCCAACGTTTAATTTATCATATTGTTTAATAAGTAAAAAATGGTTTTCAAAACTACAGTTTAAAAGTTTAAAACTTAAAAACAGTTTGTTTGATATGTATTATGAAGATACTTGTAAAATTACAAAAGATAATTTAATTGCTTTTATGAAGTCAAATTCTAGTTATGAAGTAAAAGATACTTTATCACATACTAGAGCAAAAGTGCTTGTATTGGTAGGAAGCAAAGAAAGACCTATTATGAAAAAATCGGCAACTAAAATTGCTAATTTAATACCAAATAGTGAACTTGATGTACTACAAGGATATTATCATGGGGATATTAGCATAAATCATGCAGATGATTATGTTGAGAGAGTAAAGAGACTAATTCAATAAATTAAAAAGATTTGTAGAGCGAATCATATTGTAATATAAAATAAAAAGCAAAGAGAGATTATTTTTATAATTTCTCTTTTTAATATTGACAACTGTGTATAATCTGTATATAATGTATATATACGAGCGAGGTGAGTTATGGAAATCATAATCAGTAATTCAAGTGGTGTTCCTATATATGAGCAAATTAAAGAACAAATAAAAGCAAAAATAGTATCTAACGAACTTAAATCTGGAGAATTATTACCATCCATAAGAACACTTGCGAAAGATTTAAGATGTAGTGTGATAACAACAAAAAATGCTTATGAAGAATTAGTACGTGATGGGTATGTCATAACGATTCCCTCTAAAGGGTTTTATGTAGCAGAAGTAAATCTTGATGTTGCAAGAGAGGAACAACTAAATAAAATTGAAAATTTGCTAGATACAGTAGTAACACTTGCAAAAACAAATAATATTGAAAAAGAGACGATAACAGAAATATTAGATATTTTATATGAGGAGGAAAAATAAATGGAAAATATTTTAGAAGTAAAAAATTTATCTAAAAAATATACTGGATTTGAATTAAAAAATATTAGTTTTGAATTGCCAAAAGGTATGATTATGGGATTTATTGGAGAAAATGGTGCAGGAAAAACGACAACTATTAAGTCTATTTTAAATATAATTGGAAATTACAAAGGAGAAGTAAAAGTATTTGGTCTTGATAATAAAAAGAATGAAAGAGAAATAAAGGAAGATATAGGTGTGGTTTTGGATGATATGTTCTTTCCAGAAATACTTTTGCCAAAAGATATAAATACTATTATGAAAGATGTATATAAAAATTGGGATTCTGATTTATATTTTAAATATTTGAGGGATTTTAATTTACCGAAAGATAAACAAATAAAAACTTATTCAAAAGGAATGCGAAAAAAGTTAGAAATAGCAACAGCACTTTCACATCATCCGAAACTTTTAATTCTTGATGAGCCAACAAGTGGATTAGATCCGATTGCAAGAAATGAAGTAATAGATATTTTTAGAGATTTTATTCAAAATGAAGAATGTGGAGTATTATTATCAAGTCATATTACAAGTGATTTAGAACATATTGCTGATTATATAACTTTTATCAATGATGGAGAAATTATACTATCAAAAACGAAAGATGAACTAATAGAACAATACGGAATTGTAAAATGTACTGAATCTGAATTTAATAAAATAGATAAGCAAGATTATATTAAGTATAAGAAAACAAAATATGAATGTGAGTTATTAGTTGAAAATAAAAATGAATTTAAGAAAAAATATAATATAAATACCATAGATAAAATATCATTAGAAGATTTAATGGTCTTGATGGTGAAAGGAGAAAAATAATGTTAGGTTTAATTAAAAAGGATTTCTTAATGTTAAAAGGAAATTTTAAAACTTGGTTAATTTTATTATTTGTATATATTGTTATGGCTTTTCAAGAATTAATGAGTCTTTCTTTTTTACTTCCGTTTATGTGTGTTGTAACAATGCTTTCAACATTTAGTTATGATAGTTATAATAAATGGGACGCTTATGTTTGTTCTTTACCAGATGGAAGAAAGAATAGTGTAAGAGCAAAGTACATAGCAACATTATTACTTATTTTTGTAACCGTCTTAATAACAACAATTTTAACGATAATAATTGATTATTATCGTACTAATGCAGTAAATTTAGAAAGTATCGTAGAATCAATATTTGGAGCAATTTTTGCTACCACTTTATTACAAAGCATTATGTATCCTGCTATTTATAAGTATGGTGTAGAAAAAGCAAGAATTGCAATATTTATAGTTGTATTTGGATTTGCCTTAATTGGTGGTGTTTTATCAAAATATATTGATTTTGAATCTATAATACAGGGATTAGCATTTTTAGAAAAGTATATAATGCTTATTATTCCCGTGATTACAGTTGTAATGTTATATATTTCTTACAAAATAGCAGAGACTATATATAAGAGAAAAGAATACTAAAATAGAGGCGTAAAGTTGTGATGAAAAAAATATATTTTGCAGGTGGTTCTCCCTGTGCTAGTAAAAGCACGATATGTGAAATCATTGAAAAAAATATAATTTATATTATTTTAAAGTTGATGATTATTTAGATGATTATATGAAAAATACAGCATTAAATCATAAATCTTTATGTAAAAAAGATAAATTGTGATATGGATATTATAACAGAGGGGTGTGCTTATATTCCGAAATTGTTAAAAAAATTAGGAGTTGCAAATAATAGGTATTTGGCTATAATTCCTACGAAAGAATTTCAAATATTGCACTATAAAAAAGGCAATATGTTCCTAATATGCTTAAAGGATGTTCAGATAAAACAAAGGCTTTTCAAAATTGAATGGAAAGAGATTTTCTATTTTCCAAAGCAATAGAAAGCCAATATAATAATGAAAACTTTAAAGTAATCATAAATGAGGGAACGATTGATTTAGATAATATGGTAAATGAAATTGTTACTCATTTTGAAATAGATTTAAAGAAGTGAAAAATAAAAAGTAAATAATAATTCTAAAATCGAAACAGTAGATCCAAACTGGGTTTTGACTGATACTTTTTTTGCAATTAGAGAAGATGATAATAGGATTATTGGAATAATTGATTTAAGACATACTTTAAATGAATTTCTAAAAGATTTTGGAAATAGTGGTTATAGTGTTAGACCAAGTGAGAGAAAAAAAGGTTATGCGACCGAAATGTTGAGATTGCTATTAAAGTATGCAAAAGAAATTGGTTTAAAAGATTTGTATTTGTCAGTTGAGAGAGATAATATTCCATCAATAAAGACTATTTTAAAAAACGGTGGAAAGATAGAAAGAGGTTTTGCAGTTGAAGGTAAACTAGCAGACATTTATCTAATCGAACTATAATTCAAATTGCAATTTGAAAGTTGGTAAATAAGAGAAAAGAATATTAAAATGATCTAATTCTATTGGTTAAAAAATACACTTACAAAACTGTAATTTTTATTTAAAAATCCAAGCAATATAATATTGCTGAAAGGAGAGTTAGATATGGAAGTTTTAAAACTACAAAATCTAAAAAAATATTATGGTATAAATACCAATATTACAAAAGCAGTAGATGGCATCTCATTTAATATAGATGAGGGAGAATTTGTTGCTATTATGGGGGCTAGTGGAAGCGGAAAAACAACACTTCTTAATTGCATTTCAACTATTGATGTACCAACAAGTGGCTTTATTACTATTGGTGGTATTGAAATAACAAAAATTAAAGAAGATGAATTAGCCGATTTTAGAAAGGATAATTTAGGCTTTATCTTTCAAGATTTTAATTTGCTAGACACAATGACTATCGAAGAAAACATAGCACTATCTTTAATTGTAAATAAAGAGAATATAAACATTATTGATAAAAAAGTAGAATCAATAGCAACGAAATTAGGAATCAGTGATATATTAAAAAAATTCCCTTATGAAGTATCTGGAGGACAAAAGCAAAGATGTGCTTGTGCTAGGGCTTTAATCAATAACCCTAAAATGATTCTTGCAGATGAGCCTACTGGAGCATTAGATAGTAAATCTTCTAGAATGTTACTAGAAACTATGAAAGAAATGAATGAAGAATTAAAAGCAACAATTCTAATGGTTACACACGATTCTTTTTCTGCTAGTTTTTGTGAAAAAGTGCTATTTTTAAAAGATGGTAAGATTTTTAATGAAATAGTAAAAGGAGAAAAAACAAGAAAAGAGTTTTTTAATGAAATTATGGATATGCTAACATTACTAGGAGGAGACGAAAGGCAATGTTAGGTAAATTAGCAGTAAGAAATGTTAAAAGAAGTTCAAGAGATTATGTGATATATTTAATAACAATTATCATTTCATTTTCACTAATTTTTGCCCTTAACTTAATTTCAACTTCTGAAGAGGTAATGAAATTATCACAAGGATTAGAGACTTTTCAATATGTAATGTATGGCATAAATGCTATTGTTTTAGGAGTAATTTGTTTTTTGATTAACTATACAACAAAATTCATATTTGAAAAACGAAGTAAAGAGTTTGGAATCTACGCATTACTTGGAATCAAAAAAAGAAAAATAAATAAAATGTTTCTTTTAGAAAGTTTATTACTTGGATTAGTGGCACTTCTCGTGTCTATGCCAATAGGATTTGCTATAAGTCAATTTTTATCTATTTTTATAGTGAAGTTACTTGAACTTCCTCAAGCAATATTTATTGAACCCAATCTAAAATCATTTGTTTTACTTTTTATCTATTTTGCCCTTATTTATCTTTTAGTATTATGCCGTGCAAATAGAAGAATGAAAAAATCATCAATTCACGATTTGTTAAATTTAGAAAAACAAAATGAAAAGAAAATTACAAAGTCCAAAAAACATAGAAACATTATATTTTTATTAAGTATTACTTTGGGAATTATTGCTTTATTTTTGTGGAATTTGAAATTAAAGCCAGAAGTTCTACAAGATTCTAGCATTATGAATACAGTTTTAATATGCTTTGTCCTTTTGATTATCAGTATATATGGAGTAATGATTAGTGTAGGGGATTTTATACTATCTGTTGTCCTTAAAAATAAGAAAATAAAGTATAGTAAAGATAATCTATTTATAGTAAGAACTTTTAGCGCAAAAGCAAAGACACTTGGGTTTGTATTTGGAACTTTATCTATGCTTATTACTCTTTCAATACTATTTTTAAATATATCCAGTTTAAATAAAGGAGCATACGATTATAAAATAGAACTAGACTCACCCTATGATGTTTCAGTTTCTGATAAAAAAGAAAATCTAAATGATTATTTAAAAGTTATTAAAGAAGATTATACAATAAAAAATGACTTTATCTATGATGTGTATCAAGATAGGAATGCTAAATATTTAAAAGTATTTCCTGTGTATGAGTATAAAAGTGATGAGAAGAAATATGATGCAGTTATAAAATTAAGTGATTATAATAAGTTATTAGAATTAAGAGGAAAAGACAAAATAACTCTAAAAAATAATGAATATAGTGTAGTAGTATATTTTAAGCATAAAAATGATGAAAATTTTAATAAAATAAACAAGATAACTTTATCAAATGGTGTAGAACTAGAACGAAAAGAGATTATGACAAAAAACTTTTTTCCGAGATTATCTAATACAGACTATACAATTATTGCTCCAGATGAAGCAGTAAGAAATTTAGAAACAAATGAGAGCAATCTAGTAGTAAATACAGTAGAAAAGACAAATACTGCATTAAGAGAAAAAATGAAAACAGAGTTAAAGGATTATCTAACTTACATTGATGAGGATGGGAGTATAGTAAACACAAGTTATAATATCATGGTTAAAGGAGAACTTATTGAAGAAACAAATACAATGACTATGATAATATCGACAATTTGCATTTATATGGCATTTATTTTTATAACAAGTGCTGGAACTATCATTTCTATTCAATCATTAAGTGATTCTAATAAATATAAGTATAGATATAAGGTTTTAAGTAATCTAGGGGTAAGAGATGAGGATATTTTTAAAATAGTACGACATCAGTTGCTAATATTATTTGGTATGCCTATTATATATCCAATTATACTTAACTTTTGCTTAATCACATCAATAAACAATATCTATAAAATAATGCTTGATAGTAATACGGTTTATTTATCTTATTTTATAGGAACACTTGTAGAGTTTTTGGTAATTTATGCAATCTATTATATTGCTACATATTTTAGTTTTAAACGAAATATAAAAGAAGTCTAACAGTTTAGAGGGAGGTTAATAATGCAAATAGCAATCATTGAAGATGATAACAAAATAAGAAAAGAATTAGAAAAATTATTAAAGCGAAATAAGTATGACGTGGTACTTATAGAAAACTTTGAAAATGTTTATGAAGAACTGAATCATTGTAATCCAGATTTGATTTTGCTTGATATAAATCTCCCTTTTCAAAATGGATTTCTTATATGTAAACAAATTAAATTAGATAAAAATATTCCAGTAATATTTGTTACTAGCCGAGATACCACAAAAGATGAACTAATGAGCATTGAAGTTGGAGGAATAGACTTTATCACCAAGCCTTATGACACTATGATTTTATTAGAAAAAATAAAAAGAGCCATTAACCTATCGAATCCTAAAAATTATAAAGAAATAAGTAAAAATGGTTATATCCTTGATCTTCATTTATCGTTGCTCAAAAAAGGAAATAAGGAAGTAGAATTAACTCGAAATGAATTTAGAATTCTATATTATTTCTTTATGAATGATAAGCGAGTTATCACAAAAGAGGAATTACTGGATAAACTCTGGAATGACAAGTATTATTTAGATGAAAATATTTTAATGGTAAATATAACTAGATTAAGGAAAAAAGCCAAAGAAATAGGAATAGATGATTTGATAAAAAACGTTAGAGGAAAGGGTTTTGTTCTATGAAATTTGTAACCTTTTTAGAAGAAAAGTTTTCCTTTATAATATTCCAAATAATTCTTATAGCAATAACTTCTGGAATTTTATATTTAACAAATATTCCAATTTATTACATAATTTTAACAATTATATTGCTAATGACATTAGTTATAGCATATTTATTTATAGTTTATATTTCTAATTTAAAAAAATATAAAAAAATTGTGGCATTAGTAGATCATTTAGAGGAGAAATATTTAATAGCAGAAATAGTAAAGAAGCCACTTGACTTGGAAAATAAGGCTTACTTCTATGCTTTAAAGCAGGCCTCAAAAGGTATGCTTGATAAGATAAGCATAATGGAAAAAGATTTTTTAGATTATCAAGAATACATAGAGAGTTTTGTTCACGAGATAAAAACTCCGATTGCTGCATTATCTTTGACTTTTGATAATAATCAAGATTTTCAATTAAAAAGTGAAATAGATAAAATAAATGAACTAACAGAACAAATCCTTTTTTATGCTCGAAGCAACAATACTGAAAAAGATTATTTTGTTACAGAACTTAATTTGGAAGATGTAGTGCATAGAGTAGTTATGAAATATAGACATTACATTTTAAATAAAAAGATTAGATTAGATCTTCATAATTTAGATAATAAAATTTATGCAGATGAAAAATGGATAGTATTTGTATTATCACAGATTATTCAAAATAGTATGAAATATTTGGATAAGTTAGACAAATTGATAGAAATATCTAGCCAAAATAATAAAAATAATGTTATTTTGACAATAAGAGATAATGGGTGTGGTATTAGTAAATCGGACTTAACTAGAGTATGTGAAAAAGGTTTTACTTGTAGTGATAGAAAAAAAGAATATGCAACAGGAATGGGACTATATTTATCAAAAAAATTATGTGAAAAATTAGGATTAAGTTTGAAAATTGATTCTATGCAAGATAAATATACTGAAGTGAAAATAATATTTCCTAAAAATAGCATTATAAAATTTTAAATAGTGCTATTTTTGTTTTACTAAAAACAGTTTAGTAGATTGACATTTTTATATAAAAAATATAAATATAGTAGTATAATATATACCATTGAAAGAGGCGTTTTAAATGAACAAATATGCTAATTATTTTTTTCCAGTTGATAAACCTAGAAAAATGGATAATCGATTTTAAGCAAACTATAAATGATGAGAAATAGTATGAAAAAGATATATTTTGTTGGTGGTTCTCCTTGTGCTGGTAAAAGTACAATATGCGAAATAATTTCTAAAAAATATAATTTATGTTATTTTAAGGTTGATGACTATTTAGAGAAATACATGAAAAAGGTTGCCTTAAATAATGAAACATTGTGTAAAAAAAATTTATCTATGACAACTGAAGAAATATGGATGAGAAATCCTACGATACAAAAAGATGAAGAATTTGGTATATATAAAGAAATATTTGATGATGTAATAAATGATTTAGAAAAGATAAATTGTGATAATGCTATTATAACAGAAGGCTGTGCTTATCTACCAACATTGATAAAAGAATTTGGAGTTACAGATAACAAGTATTTAGCAATAATTCCTACAAAGGAATTTCAAGTAACTCATTATCAAGAAAGACAATATGTTTCTAATATGCTTGAAGGTTGCTTTAATAAAGAAAAAGCATTTGAAAATTGGATGGAAAGAGATTTTCTGTTTTCTAAAGAAATAGAAAGACAATGTGAGAATAATAAATTAAAAATAATGATAAATGATGGTACAACTAATTTAGACGATATGGTAAATGAAGTTGTTACTCATTTTGGAATAGATTAGAGGAGTGAGTTTTTTATGAAAAAAATATGGAATGGATGGCTTAAAGAATCAGTATTTATGTACTGTGTTATATACACAATAGCAACTTTAGTAAATAGTGTTCTTTATTTAATAAATGGAACATATTCAGATCCTAATGGAAATTGGCATGAAATTGATAGAGCATTGATAGTTCTAATAGGTGTTCTAGCCTATAAAATGGCGACAAAATCACCTATTAAGAATACACTTATTAGAATGATGGTAACATATATTCCAACAATGTCGCTTACTTTCTTTTATATTTGGTTAACTGGTTTTAGAGAGCCACTTGCTCATCAGCATATCAAGATATATTTATAAACTATACAGGATTATTTTTGACAATATCAGTTATAGCAATAGCGATAGAAAAAGGTAAATCTAAAAAATTAGAAGGAGGAAATAAAAATGAATAATGAATTAAAAGAAGCAATCTTAAAATTAAAAGAAGTAAAAGATCTATTAGAAAAATGTTCTAATAGAGATGAAGCAATAGAATTACTTGCTAAAGAAACAGGAATCTCAAAAGAAGAATGTACTTCTGCTTATAATTTTTTGGTAAGAGTTAATTTAGATAAAAAAACGAAAAAGGAGGATGATGAATGAAAGATTTAGGTAAATTATTTAAAGAAAATCCGATACTAATTGTTACTACTTTAGTAGCAACTGTAATAGGTGCTATTTTTGGAGTTAGGGCATTTTACAATGGTTGGTTAGGATAAATATAAAAATCTAATAAAGGGAGGAAATAAAAGCGTTACCAAAATTAGAGTGGCTTAAATGTCATATATGTGACAATAAAAAACGACTGAAAATGAGAAGTGATACTATATTAAGAAATGAATAACCTTTTCAAATTAAAGGACTGAAATGAAATAATTTAATTTTTACTACAACCCCTAATTTTTTATAAAACCCAAGTTACGTTACAAAAAAATACAAATTTTATAAATATAAAGGATTTTTAAAATGCCTGGAATGTGGCAGTAACCTATACAGAATAACAACTAAAAGAAATAAGGTAGAGACAGTATTCTAATGTTATAGCACTTATGTAAAAACAAAAAATTGTGCATTTCAATAATTATAATTAACTATATAATCAAGTTGGAGTGTGATTTTATGAAGAAATATAATATCGAAGAATTAAGAGAAAAATTAGAACGTTGTAGAAAGGTAAATCTCGATAATGTAAAATTAGAAGATGTAGATGAAATCACTTCTATAAAAATAGATAGAAGAAAAACTAGTGAGAAAGAATATTAGATTTTATTATGAAGACAAAAAATCCATATATATTTAAGGTTAATGGTAAATTAGTTAGAATTAGATTTTCAGATACTGATAAAACCGCTGAAGATTGTCTGACTAATGTTTTAAAGAATTTATATAGATAGGAGAAATTAAAATGATTTATTTTTTAAGACATGGTAGTACTGATTGGAACGAAAATTTAAATAATGAAGGAAAAAAAGATCCAAAGTGTCAAGGAAGATATGATTTACATTTAAATGATAAAGGGAAAAAACAAGCCTTGGAAGCAAAAGAAGAATTGAATGGAATTAAATTCGATAGAATTATTTGTAGTCCTTTGATTAGAGCAAAAGAAACCTTATCTATCGCATATGAAGGTACTGCACCGATAATATATGATAATAGAATTATAGAACGAGATTTTGGAGAATTTGAAGGATTAACTCGCTCTGAATTTAATTTTAATTCTTTTTGGAATATATAGGGTAATCAAAAATTTGATAAAGCAGAAAGTATTATAGAAGTTCAAACTCGAGTATTTAATTTATTAGATGAATTAAGTTTTAATCCATCCGAAAATATTTTGATAGTTGCACATGGTGGTGTGGGGCTAGTTTTAATGAGTTATTTTGAAGGGATACCAGAAGATGGAAATTATTTGAATTTTGAGTTAGGAACAGGTAAGTTGAAAGAATTTAATTTTGAAAAGATATTAAAAAAATAAGGAGTGATAAAGAGGGAAAATAATCGACAAAATAAGACAATTAACTGGTTGATTACGATTTATTTAGCCCCCATAGCAATCCCTTATAAATAAAGGATTTTCTTGATTTTAAATCTTGCACATTTTTATTAAAAAAGTGGTAAAATCAATAAAATTTGGTAAAAACATAGTAGTTTTAATGATATTTATGATAAGAAATAGAAAGGTGATTACGACGTTTAAACCCCTCTCAAAAGCAAAAAGAAAGAAGGTGTTAAATTTAATAATAAATTAGAAACAATGTCAAATTTATTTGAAGATAATGAAATTAGAAGTATTTGGGATAGCGAAAAAGAAGATTACTATTTTTCAGTTGTAGATGTAATATCCGCTTTAACTGATAGTAATAATCCAAGAAATTATTGGAATATGTTAAAGAAAAGAATGACTGAAGAAGAGCAAAGTGAGTTGTCCACAAAATGTGTACAACTGAAAATGAAATCTAAAAAAGATGGGAAAAGTTATTCTACTGACACTTTAGACACTAAAGGAATATTAAGATTAATTGAGTCAGTTCCTAGTCCAAAAGCTGAACCTTTTAAATTATGGTTAGCATCTTTAGGAAGTGAAAGAATTGATGAAGTATTTGATCCAGAAATCGCAATAAATCGCGCAGTAAATTATTATCGTAATAAAGGTTATACAGATGAATGAATAAAAGCAAGATTAACAGGAGTCGTAGATAGATTTAAACTTACGGACATTTGGAAGGAAGGTGGCATAACCAAACCAATAGAATATGCATTACTTACAAACGAAATTTATAAAGGCTGGTCTGGAATGAAGGCTAGTGAATATAAAGAGTTGAAAGGTCTTAGAAAAGAATCACTTCGAGACAATATGACTGATATAGAAGTTGCACTAACTAATATTGGTGAAATTGCTGCTCGTGATATCGCAACTTCTGAACATCCACAGGGTTTAAGGGAAAATATGAATGTTGCAAAACGAGGCGGAAAAGTTGCAAATGATGCAAGGCCTTCTTATGAAAAAGAGACAAAAAAAATCTGCAATTTCTAAAGATAATGCGTTGAATTATCAATATATTGATGAGCAACAAAAAATAGAAAGTACACTTAATGAGTAAATAAAAAAATTAATATTGCACATTTAACAATAATTATGATTAACTATATAATCAAGTTGGAGTGTGATTTTATGAATAAATACAATATCGAAGAATTAAGAGAAAAATTAGAACGTTGTAGAAAGGTAAATCTCGATAATGTGAAATTAGAAGATGTAGATGAAATAAGTTCTATAAAAATAGATAGAAGAAAACCTAGCAAAGAAAGAATATTAGATTTTATTATGAAGACAAAAAATCCTTATATATTTAAGGTAAATGGAAAATTAGTTAGAATTAGATTTTCAGAAAACACAGATTTAACAGTAGAAGATTGTCTGACTAATGTATTAAAGAATTTATATAGATAGTTTTTGGAGGAAGGTATGAATAAAATAAAAGCGATTATTTTAGATCTTGATGGAACATTGTTAGATGATAATAAAAAAATAGGCGACAAAACAATACATTATTTGAGACAAATTAAAAATAATTTAAAAATAATTCCAGCAAGTGCTAGACAATTTTGTACTATAAAACCTTACTTGGAAAATTTAGGTTTGTTAGACGAAAATAATTATACAATTTGCTTCAATGGTTATTTAATAGTTAATAACAAAGAATCCGAAATATTTTCATCATATATTGATAAAAGTGTAGTTATTAAAATAGATAATTTCATTTTAGATAATAAAATAGATTGGACTTATTATCTGTATAATAATAGATTATTAAGAAACGAAATAAGCAATATTGAGAAATTTGCAAACGAAAATAAGATATATAAAATAGTTGGTGTATCAACACCTAGTGTAATAAACAAAATTAGAAGTAATTTATCTAAAGAAGTATTAGAAAATTTAGAAATAACCAGTAGCGAATTAAATAGGATAGAATTTGTTAACAAAGGAATGACAAAAGTTAAGTCAATTGAATTATTGTTAAATAAATTAGACATTGACAAAGAAAATGTTGTAGCAATTGGTGATGGAGATAATGATATAGATGTGATAAAATATGCTGGGTGTGGAATAGCAATGTCAAATTCACCAGAAATAGTAAAAGAAAATGCAGATATAGTTACTGAATATTCTAATAATGAAGATGGTGTTTATTATGCAATTAAAGAATTGTTAAGTGAAGGAAGAGATAATGATGAACGACAATAAAGGACAAAATTCGACAAATATAAACTGGGATATGGGGATAAAAAGACAACCATAGCTAGAGCTTTATAAATAAAGGGTTTGCTTAAAATAAGTTTTTACACTTTTGGGTAAAATTAAGGAAAAAGAGGTGAAAAAATGAATAATTTTGAAGAAAAAAATGATTTATTAATATATAAAAATAAAGATGGTAATATTATTGTTGATGCAATATATAAAGATGAAACATTGTGGTTATCTCAAAAAGGAATGGCAAAAGTATTTGAAGTTGGTGTACCAGCAATTTCTAAACATTTAAAAAATATATTTGAAGAAAAAGAATTAGAGGAAAGTATGGTTGTTTCCAAAATGGAAAATACCACTATTCATGGTGCAATTGAAGGAAAAACGCAAACAGTAGAAATTAATATGTATAACCTTGATGCAATAATTGCTGTGGGATATCGAATTAGTTCTAAAAAAGCTACAGAATTTAGAATATGGGCAACTAAAATACTTAAGGAATATATGACGAATGGTTTTGCTTTAAATGATGAACGATTTATAAAAGGCAATAAATATGATATGAAGTATTTTGATGAATTACTTGAAAGAATTAAAACAATCAGGGTAAGTGAAAGAATGTCATATCAGAAAATCACTGATTTATTTATTGCAACATCTTCTGATTATAATCCGAAATCTGAGAGTGCTTATACATTTTTTAAAATTGTGCAAAATAAACTCCATTTCGCCATCTCTGGGCATACTGCAGCAGAGCTAATCTATGAAAGAGCAAATTCAGAAAAAGAACATATGGGGCTTACGAATTGGAAAAATTCTCCTGATGGATTAATATATAAGTATGATGTTAGTATTGCCAAAAATTATTTAAATGAAGAAGAATTAAATAAGTTAAATGACTTAACAAATATGTTTTTAGTATTTGCAGAGGACGAAGCAAAAGAAAGACATATTATGACAATGCAAGATTGGATTAATGCAACTGATGATTTATTAAAATTTAGAAAAAAAAGTGTTTTAAAACATTCATGAAATATAAGTCATAAAGAAGCAGTAGAAAAAGCAGAAAGTGAATACGAAAAATATAGAATAATTCAAGATCAAAGGTATATTTCATCTATGGATGAGTTTTATAATAAGTATTTAAATGAGTGTAAGAAGGATAATAATGAATAAGTATAATTTAGAAGAATTAAAAGAAAAATTAGAAAGATGTAAGAACATTCCTATTGAAGAAATCAATCCTGATGATGTAGATAATATAGAAGATATAAAAATAAGTAGAAAGAAATGTAGAGAAGAAAGAATATTGGATTTTATTGCTACTACAAAGAATCCATATGCTTTTAAAGTAAATGGAACATTAGTAAAAATAAGCTTTTCGAATAATAGGAGTACTAAAGATTGTATTAATAGAGTTATAAAAAGTCTATATAAATAGAGGAGATAAAATGATAAATAGAATTTTAATGGAACTATATGATGATTACGAACAGGGAAACATAGAAAGTTTAATTGAATTTGCAAGCAAAACATTTCCTAAAAATGGTTCAGATAAGTTATTTATAGGTTGTACTTTGATATTATTTTCTAGATCAAATGGATTTAAACCTAGATATTATGTATCAAGAGAAAATTTAGTTTCTATAGTTTTATCAGCAAAGGAAAAAATAGGCTCAACTAATTTATTAGCATTTTATGTAGAAAGAATTAATACTAAAAAAGGAATGAATAAATATCTCATAGATATAGTTAATAATAAAAATATTGATGAATATGCTAATTTAATCATTGATTATTTAAATCAATTTAGACCTAAATTTATAGAAGAGTTAAAACACTATAATAAAAAAATCGATGAATATGTTAAATTTAAGGGAAGTGAAAATAATGGAAAATAATCGACAAAATTCGACAAATATAAACTGGTACCCAGGTCATATGGCTAAAACAAGAAGACTTATTAGTGAAAAATATTCCTTAATTGATGTTGTTTATGAATTAGTAGATGCAAGAATACCATACTCATCTAAAATAAAGGATATCTATGATTTAATAAGAAACAAACCCAAACTTTTAATTATGACCAAAAAAGATTTGTGTGATTTAAAAGTAACCCAAAAATGGATAAGATATTATGAAAATTTAGGTTCAAAAGTCCTTTTGGTAGATTTAAACAACCCTGATGATTATAAAAAAATCATAGAAGAAACCTATAAAATCATGAAAGAAACGCAAATAAAAAGAGAAGAAAAAGGCATGAAAGAAAAAGAGATAAGGGCTTTGGTAATTGGAATACCCAATGTTGGAAAGAGCACATTAATTAATAAAATGGCCAATCGTAAAGTAGCAGATGTTGGAAATAATCCAGGAGTAACAAAACAAGTAAAATGGCTAAAAACCTCTCATAATATTTCTCTTTTAGATACACCAGGGATTTTATGGCCAAAACTAAGTGACAATACAGTTGCTTTTAATCTTGCATCTATGACTAGCATCAAACTAGAAGTTTTGCCATTAGATGAAGTAGCCATCTATATTTTAACAATGCTAGCAGAACACTATCCTACTATTCTGAAAGAAAGATACAAAATTGATAAAGTGGAAGATATCGAAGAAGTTTATGAAATTATCGGAAAAAATATGGGTGCTATTAAAAATGGTGAAGTTGACTATGATAGAGTAAGCAAAAAAATTGTAGATGATGTAAAGATGGAATATATAAAAGGAATTACTTTCGATCGCTAGGAACTGAAAAAAGTTCTTTTTTTTGCCAAATTATATGTTAGAATAGAAAAACAAAAAGGAAAAGAGTAGTGTTATGGAATATATTTTTCATATTGAAGGAACAGAATTAGATGCCCTAAAAAAATTTATGTATACAAGAAATTTGCGTTATGAAGTACTAACAAAATTGCAAGAGTGTATAACTCCTTATAACCATTTTTTACCTTCTGTCAATGTCATAATATCAGAAGAGGAATTAAAATTGTTTTTAGAAAAACTAGAAGAACTAAAACCAACCAGTTTTATAAAATTATATACAAAAGAGAAATACGTAATAGGAAGTAAAATTTATAATTATTATCGTCCATTTGTATTACCAATTAAAGAAAATCCTTTTATAGAAACAACATTTTTATACAAGCAATTACGATATCCAGATACCTTTTATCAAGAGGGAATTACCAACTTTTTAGAAGAATTTAAAATTACATCTCAAGAGAATAATAAAGTATCGGGTTATTATCAGTCCCTTACATATGCTATCGATACAGGTGAATTTGGAAATAAAGATGCTGGAACATTTACTATGATTTGTGATTTAGATAGAGAATGTTATAAAGTTACATCCAAACTCATGAATATTCGAGATATCATTAGAAAGAAAAATACGACTTTTGATTATTTATTTGACTTTCCACTTGAAAATGGTGTAAGTACCTATCAAATGACAGAATATTTTTTAACATATGATGAGGAAAATGTACTTCATTTTGCAGAAGGTATGCAAGAGATAGAAGTTTATAGAAAAGAGAATGGAAAAATGAAAACTAAACCTTACAAAGTATTTTCTAATGATAATATAAAAGATGATTTAGAAAAGGATTTAGCGAAAGCAGTTCATGAATTTCTAAATCAAGAAGACGCACAGAGAAGAATATATACAAAATAAGCAATAAAAGTAATCCTTTTGCTTTTTGTTGTATTCATAGTAACAGCCAAAATGAGAGAAAAATTCTCATTTTTTAGTTGATAACCTTCTTTGTGAAAAAATGCATTAATACGTTTAATAGATGATACAAACCTTATACGGTTGAAGAAATATTTTTCAAAAAAGAAAATGTTAAACCGACTAGATTCCATCCTCCTTTTTGCACTACTATTTATTTTGGCTGTAAATGATAACTTTTTTATAAATATTTGGTGAATATTTTAAAAATCTAGTACATAGTTTTTTAAAATATGCTAAAATGAAAAAGTCTGGAAGTGAAAAAAAGTGGCAGTAGTAAAGGAAAAAAACGATTTGTTAAAATTTGAAACAAATTTATATAAAGAGAACATAAAATTAATAGCAGGAGTAGATGAAGTAGGACGTGGGCCACTAGTAGGGCCTGTTGTTGCTGCAGCCGTAATTTTACCTGTTAATTATCATTTAAAGGGTTTAAATGATTCAAAAAAACTAAGCGAAAAGAAAAGAAATGAATTCTATAAAATATTGGTACAAGATGCTATTTCTTATGGTATTGGTATTATTCCCGCCTCTAAAATTGACGAAGTAAACATTTACGAAGCAAGTAAACTGGCTATGTTAGAAGCCTTATCCAATTTAGATGTAAAACCAGAGCATGTTCTAATTGATGCTATGAAATTAGATTTAGATATACCTTCTACGAGTATCATACATGGAGATGCATTATCTTTATCAATCGCTGCTGCTAGTGTTATAGCCAAAGTTACAAGAGATGACATGATGTACGAACTACATCAAAAATATCCTCTTTATCATTTTGACCAACATAAAGGTTATCCTACCAAACTTCATTTGGCCTGCTTAGAAAAATATGGTCCACTTGAAAATTACAGATTTACATATAAGCCAGTTCGTGATTTAATAGAAAAAGGTGAAGAAGTAAATGAAAAAAATCATGAAAAACAAACTAATTAAAAATTATATATCATTGTTACTTCCGTTATTTATATTGGAAGTATTATTTCGTAGTTTTGAAAAAATGGCCATACTAGACTGGGCAGTATTTAGAATTTTTATTGGATGTAGTATTTTTACTTTAATCATCAGCAGCATTACTTGTTTTATGAAAGAAAGTATAGGAAGAATATTTAGTAGTATTATTTTATTTATTGCCACTATTTATGCTATTTTACAAGCAGGATTTGAAAACTTTTTAGGGGTGTATATTTCAATCGGAACAAGTAGTCAACTTGGAGCCGTAAAAGAATACATTCAAGATTATTTTGCTTCTTTTAATCCAAATTTTTGGTGGATGTTGGCCCCTTTTATTCTTTATATACTTTATAAATTTTTTGTAGAGCCAAAAGTATTTGTTTCATATTTTAAAGAACAAAAAAGTCTATTTATGAAACGTAAGAATCGTCGAAGTGCTATTATCGCTATTTTAGGCACTATTATACTATTTTTATTCTATTACCAAACCTTAAGTATTCCGTTTATGCAAAATGAATTACAACTTGAAAGTACAAAGTCCTTATTTAAAAATCCTAATAATTTAAATATTAGTGTGAACCAATTTGGAACTAGCATGTTTGGCATTTTAGATATAAAATCTAATTTTATTAAGCAAGAAGACAACACATTGCTAGAGTTTGGTAATGAACAAGAAAAAACATCGGAAGTTACTGATTACACAAGAATAATTGATGATACAGCATGGGAACTTTTACAGAAAGAAACGACGAATGCGAATTATAAAACATTAAATAATTACTTCATGAGTCGAAATATTACAGACAAAAATGAATATACAGGATTGTTTGAAGGCAAAAACCTGATTGTCATTATGCTAGAAAGCGTAAACGAAATCTTTATTAATCCAGAATACTATCCAACATTTTATAAAATGTATACAGAAGGTTTTAGTTGGGAAAATAACTATTCTCCAAGAAATTCGTGTGCTACTGGAAATAACGAAATGAGTGGTATGGTAAGTTTGTTTAGTATCAATCGTATTTGTACAGCAAATCAATACAAAAATAACAAATATGATGAAAGTATTTTTGGTTTATTTAATAAAGCAGGATATACAACATCTTCTTATCATAATTATGATGAGACCTACTATTTTCGTTCTACTATTCATAAGAATATGGGAAGTAGTGCATTTTATGGAGTAAAAGATTTAAAAATCAATTATACAACTGAATACAAAGAGTGGCCAAGTGATATTCTTCTTATGGAACGTGCTATGGAACATATTGATACTACTAAGCCATTTATGGCTTGGATGACTAGTGTCACTTCTCATCAGCCTTATTATGTATCAAGCGAATATGGAGATAAATATTTAGATTTCTTTAAAAATACAGGATATCCTACTGGTATAAAACGTTATATGTCAAAACTAAAAGAACTAGATTTGGCTCTTGCAAGACTTCTTGAATTATTAGAAGAAAAGGATGTTCTAGAGGATACTGTCATTGTTATGTATGGAGATCACTATCCTTATGGTCTTAAAGATAATGATATTGCCTCTGCTTTGCCAAATGCACTAGAAAGAAATAACATAGAACAAACTCCATTTGTCATTTATAATAGTGAAATGGAAGGGCGTCATTTTACTGAATATACTTCTTACTTAAATATAGTGCCCACTATAGCCAATTTATTTAATTTAGATTATGATCCTCGTTTATATGTAGGAGAAGATATTCTATCAAACGACTATGCAGATTCTTATAAAAATAGAGTAGTATTTGCAGATGGCTCTTGGGAAAATGAAATAGGGTATTATAATTCAACAACAGGCAAAATAAATTATTTTGGTGAAAAACAATATACAAATGAAGAAATTATTAAATATAATAAAGAAATCAGTAATATGATTAAAATGAGCAATTTAGCCATCACTTCTAATTATTTTAAATATTTAAGTGAAGGATTAGAAAGATACAAAACTACGGAAGAAGATATGAATTAGAAAGGGAAATATATGAAAAAATTAGTCATCGTAGAATCGCCTGCGAAAAGTAAAACGATTGAAAAATATCTAGGCAGTGATTATAAAGTAGTTTCTAGCAAGGGGCATATTCGTGATTTAGCAACAAGTGGTAAGTTTGGATTAGGGGTAGACGTAGAGAATAACTTTGAACCAAACTATATTCCTATTAAAGGAAAAGCGAAAGACATTAATGCTTTGAAAAAAGATGTAAAAGATAGTGAATTTGTCTATCTTGCTACTGACCCAGACCGCGAAGGAGAAGCCATTTCTTGGCATTTAAAGGATACACTTGACATTAATGACAATTACAGTCGTGTTGTTTTTAATGAAATTACTAAAGATGTCGTTATTGATGCTATTAACCACCCACGTAAAATTGATGAAAACTTAGTAAAAAGTCAAGAGACACGAAGAATTCTAGACCGCATTATTGGATTTCGTTTAAGCAAATTAATGCAATCTAAAACTGGTGGAAAAAGTGCAGGTAGAGTACAGAGTGTTGCTTTAAAATTAATTGTGGATCGCGAGCGTGAGATAGAAGCATTTATACCAGTTGAGTATTGGACTATTCACGCTGATTTTAAAGACTTCACTGCAGACTTAGAAAAATACCATGGAAAAAAGGTAGAAATTGGGAGTGAAGTAGAAGCAGAGGAAATATTAAATCAACTATCTAATGCTTTTAAACTAGAAGATGTAAAACAAACAGACACTACGAAAAGTGCAAAGCCTGTTTTTAAAACATCTACTTTACAAAGAATGGCTGCCAATCGTATAAACTTTGCACCATCTAAAACCATGCGTGTGGCGCAAAAATTATACGAAGGAATTGATATTGGAAGTGAAACTGTCGGACTTATCACGTATATGCGTACCGATTCAGAACGTGTATCACCAACATTCGTTACAGAAACATATGAGTATATTAAGAAAAATTATGGACCAGAATACATAGGAAGCGTAAAAGTAGGCAAAAAAGACAAAAATATGCAAGATGCCCATGAAGGTATTCGTCCTACAAGTATTATGCGTACACCAGAGTCAATGAAAAAATACTTAACACCAGATGAATATAAATTGTACAACTTAATTTATGTACGTGCATTGTCTTCTTTAATGGCAAATGCTAATTTCTTAACTACTTCTGTTATTTTAGAAAATAATGGTTATACCTTTAAGACAACAGGAAGTGTATTAAAATTTGATGGGTACTTAAAAGTCTATGCGGCTTACGAAGAACAAAAAGATACCCTTTTACCAGATTTTAAAAATTATAAGAGTAATACCATAATTGCCAATGAAATATTAAAAGAACAACATTTTACCAAACCACTTCCAAGATATACAGAAAGTAGTTTAATTAAAGAAATGGAAAATTTAGGAATAGGAAGGCCTAGTACGTATGCTACGATAGTTGCAACCATTAAAGAGCGTGGATATGTTAAAATAGAAGATAAAAAAATGCTTCCTACGGAAATTGGGATAGAAACCACTGACAAACTACAGGAATTCTTTAGTGACATTGTCAATGTCGAATACACAAGTGCTATGGAAACGGATTTAGATAAAATAGCAGAAAGTGATGCCGATAATGTGAAAGTCTTAAGAGAATTCTATAATAAATTCGAACCATGCGTGGAAGAAGCATTTGACAAAATGGAGAAAAAAGAAGCCGAAAAAACAGGAGAGATATGTCCTGAATGTGGAAGTGATTTAGTTATCCGTAATGGAAAATATGGTAAATTTACAGCATGTTCTAATTACCCAACTTGTAAATATATCAAGAAAGAAGAAAGAGAAATAGAAGAACTTGCAGATTGTCCGAAATGCGAGGGAAAAATTGTAGCAAAAAGAACACGCAAAGGCAAATTTTTCTATGGATGTTCAAATTATCCAAAATGTGACTTCGCTTCTTGGTATAAACCCACTGGAGAAAAATGTCCAAAATGTGAAAGTTTATTAGTAGAAAAAAAAGATAAAGTAGTTTGTTCTAATTGTGATTATGAAAAGGGAGAGTAAAGACTCTTGCTTCTTTTATATGAAATGCTAAAGTAATAAAACAAAAGGAGAGGGGGTTATATATTATGTTTTCTATCTATGAAAATAGTATTACTTTATCAAGTTTTAATTGTTTAAACGATGTATTCTATTTTATTTCTTATATTCCAATGTTATATGAAGATAATCGAGATAATGCTAATAGTCAAAATATTTTGGCATTAGTTGAAAATGGCCTATATCGTTTTTATGGAATCGAAAATCGTCAAATCTTAGTAGGATATGCGCGTTATTACATTCCTACTGATGATAAAATTTTAAGACTAGATAATATAGAAATTGCGTCACCCAAACGTTCTAATGGATTAGGAACAATTTTATTAAACCAATCATTAAAAAATATAGCAAGTGATTTTCCTTATTTAGAACAAATAGAGGTTTATTCCTTAAGTGAAGATTCTACTAGATTTTATATAAAGAATGGATTTGAAGTTTATTTAGGAGATAATTGCTTAACAAAAAAATTAATAAGAAAATAAAAATGAATATTGAAAAGTAAGAGTAAAGACCCTTGCTTTTTTTTAACTTTTGGAACATAATAAATATATAAGGTAGGTGTTAAATTGTGGGATACTTTAGTGAAGCAAGTTACGATAGAGAAGATAGAGAACAAAACAGACCAAAAAATAAGAAAATAAATAAGGATATAAATGCAGAAAGACAACAATTGTTGCACCAAATGTATGAATTAACAGAGAAAAAATACTTTGCGCGTTATGGAAAACAAGATAAAGCATCTCTTTATGATTACAAAGAAACACATGAGGAAACAGAAGATTTAGGTCACTATGGAAGTAGACATTAAAAACTATTTAGAATCTTTACAAGTAGAATTAAATTATAGTGAAAATACGATTAAGTCGTATGGAATCGAATTATATAAATTTAAAGAATTTTTAGATACTCATAAAATATCTTATTTAAAAATTACCAAAGACGAAGCAAGAGAATATTTAAAATATTTAGATAAAATGCAATATAAAAATAGAAGTATTGCTAAAAATATAAGTTCTATACGAAGTTTTTATCGCTATTTAGTAAGTAAAGGAGTATTAGAAAAAAATATATTTGCAAGTATAAGAAACCCAAAATTAGAGCATAAACTTCCAAATTATGTAAGTGAAATTGATATGGAAACAATTTTAAATTTTCCAAACCAAGAGGAGTATAAAAAAACAATTTATACTACACGAGATTTACTTATCATTGAGTTACTTTATGATACAGGATGTCGTGTAGAAGAATTAGTAACCATCAAATTAAAAAATATAAATGAATTAGAAAAAAATATTAAAGTACTGGGAAAAGGCGCAAAAGAAAGAATTGTTTTTTATGGGGAATATACGATAGATACATTACATGAATATTTAAAAGATAGAGAAATAATTTTAGATGGCAAATCAAGCGAATATCTATTTGTTTCTAAAGAAAGTGGTAAATTAACAACCCGACGTATTTCGCAAATACTAGATAATATTATGAAACTAGTCGCCATTAAAAATAATGTAACTCCCCATACATTGCGACACACTTTTGCGACACATCTTTTAAACCACGGAGCAGATTTACGAAGTGTGCAAGAATTACTTGGTCATTCTAGTTTATCTACTACACAGATTTATACCCATGTTTCGAATGAAAGACTAAGGCAAGTTTATTTAGAAACACATCAAGATAATCGTAAGTAAAATGTACATTTTTTGTCAAAAATACGGCGATACGTTGTCGTATTTTTTTTCTGTTGCTATAATAAAATAAACCATTAAAAGGAGGAGAAGAGATGGCAAAATATGTTTATTTGTTCCAAGAAGGAAATGCAAATATGCGTGAACTACTTGGAGGAAAGGGTGCTAATTTAGCAGAAATGGCTAATTTAGGATTACCAGTTCCGAATGGATTTACCATTACAACAGAGGCTTGTACAGCGTATTACAATGATGGTAAAGAAATTAGTGAAGAAATTCAAAACCAAATTTTTGAGGCTTTAAAAAAATTAGAAGAATTACAAGGAAAGAAGTTTGGAGATAATAGTGATCCGTTACTCGTATCAGTACGTAGTGGAGCGCGTGCTTCAATGCCAGGTATGATGGATACCATTTTAAATTTAGGGTTAAATGATGTTTCTGTAGAAGGATTTGCTACCAAAACAAACAACCCAAGATTTGCATATGATTCTTATCGCAGATTTATCCAAATGTATTCTGATGTTGTAATGGAAGTTCCAAAAAGTTATTTTGAAAAAATTATCGATGAAGTAAAAGAAGCAAAAGGAATTCATTACGATACAGAACTTACTAGTGATGATTTAAAAGAATTGATTGTAAAATTTAAAAATGTATATAAAGAGAATATGAATGGAGAAGAGTTCCCGCAAGATCCAGTAGAACAATTAATGGGAGCCGTAAAAGCCGTATTCCGTTCGTGGGACAATCCAAGAGCCATTGTGTATCGTAGAATGAACGATATTCCAGGGGATTGGGGAACCGCTGTAAATGTTCAATCCATGGTATTTGGAAATATGGGGAGTACTTCTGGTACAGGTGTTGCTTTCACAAGAAATCCAAGCACAGGAGAAAAAGGGATTTATGGAGAATATTTAATCAATGCTCAAGGAGAAGACGTTGTAGCAGGTGTTAGAACGCCTCAACCTATTACGAAACTAGAGGAAGATTTACCAGAGTGTTATGAGCAGTTTATGAGCCTTGCTGAAAAACTAGAAAATCATTATCGTGATATGCAAGATATGGAATTTACCATTCAAGAGGGGAAATTGTACTTCTTACAAACTAGAAATGGTAAACGTACTGCTTCTGCCGCTATTAAAATTGCTTGTGATTTAGTAGATGAAGGCATGATTACAGAAAGTGAAGCCGTAATGCGAATCGAAGCCAAATCTCTAGATCAATTATTACATCCTACTTTTAATCAAGAAAGCCTAAAAAATGGCGAAGTGGTTGGAAGCGGACTACCCGCAAGTCCAGGTGCTGCAGCAGGATATGTGGTATTCACCGCCGAAGAAGCCAAAAAACGCGGATTAGGTGGTCTTGGAGATAGAGTTATATTAGTAAGACTTGAAACAACTCCAGAAGACATAGAAGGAATGGTAGCAAGCCAAGGAATTCTAACTGTTCGTGGTGGAATGACGAGTCACGCTGCAGTGGTTGCTCGTGGTATGGGAACTTGTTGTGTATCTGGTTGTGGAGAAATTAAAATTAATGAAGAAGAAAAGTATTTTGAACTTGGTGGAAATACATTCCGCGAAGGAGATTATATTTCTCTAGATGGTTCAACAGGTAAAATTTATAAAGGCGATATTGAAACCGAAGAAGCAACTGTATCAGGAAACTTTGGACGTATTATGGCATGGGCAGATGAGGCACGTACCCTAGGAGTAAGAACCAACGCCGACAATCCAAGAGATACCAAAAAAGCAGTAGAACTTGGAGCGGAAGGAATTGGTCTTTGTCGTACAGAGCATATGTTCTTTGACGAAGAAAGAATTCCAGCAATACGCCAAATGATTCTTTCTGAAACCGTAGAAGAAAGAGAAAAATACTTAGAAAAATTAATTCCTTTCCAAAAAGGTGACTTTAAAGCCATGTATAAGGAATTAAAAGGACTTCCAATGACAGTTCGTTATTTAGATCCACCTTTACATGAATTTTTACCAACTGAAGAAAAAGATATTATTGCATTAGCAAATGAAATGGGGGTAACGGTAGAACATTTAAAACAAAAATGTGATGAATTACACGAATTCAACCCAATGATGGGACATCGTGGATGTCGTCTTGCTGTAACTTACCCAGAAATTGCTAGAATGCAAACTCGTGCCTTAATGGAAGCAGCGATTGAGGTTAAAGAGGAAGATGGATATGACATTATTCCTGAAATTATGATTCCACTTATCGGAGAAGAAAAAGAATTGAAATTCGTAAAAGATATTGTTGTAGGAACAGCAGAAAAAGTAAAATCTGAAAAGAATTCTGATATGGAATACCATATTGGAACAATGATTGAAATTCCAAGAGCGGCCCTAACTGCAGACGCCATAGCAAAAGAAGCCGAATTCTTCTCATTTGGTACAAACGACTTAACCCAAATGACGTTTGGATTCTCAAGAGATGATGCTGGAAAATTCTTAGATTCTTATTACCAAAACAAAATCTATGAATCTGATCCATTTGCAAAACTAGATCAAACGGGAGTAGGAGAACTTGTTAAAATGGCAGTAGAAAAAGGAAGAAGTACCAATCCGAATATTAAATTAGGAATTTGTGGAGAACACGGAGGAGACCCATCAAGTGTTGAGTTCTGCCATAATGTAGGACTTAATTATGTATCTTGTTCTCCATTTAGAGTACCGATTGCAAGACTTGCTGCAGCCCAAGCAAGTATCCGTGAACAGGAGAATAAATAAAAAGTGATGATGAACTCTTTTTCTTAGATACAAAAAACGATATTTTAAGATATTTAGGTATAATAGTTGAATGTAAAATGCGAGGTTAAAGAAATCTATCACAATTTATTTTTATATAAATTAGACTAAGATTTGAAAATCTTAGTTTTTTGCTGGAAAAAAGTGATTTCTGTGACATAAAAAAGGTAAAAATGTAATAATCCAATTATAATTTTAAAAACGGTTGTAGTTAGGATAATTATGCCTTAGTCATTTTTGTTAAATAGAAAAGGAGGCTGCAAATGAAATTTTTTGAATTAACAAAATTTATCACAAGGAGAAGGCAAGAATTGCTTTTGCATGACAGTTTAAAGAATTCTTACAAGTAGTATGAGAAGGACGATAGAATATTGAAACTATCAAAAAATAAAATAAAGTCTAGAAAGAAAATTTTTATGTGCTATAATGTATTTATAGGAGGATATATGAAAAAGTTTAAATTTATTTTAATTATGTGTAGTGTTTTATCTCTATCAGTTTGCCTATTAACAGGTTGTACTAATAATGAGGTCAAAGAAGAAAAACAAGAGGAAAAAACTGTTGCTATAACTTTGGGAAAACAATTTGAGAGTGAAATCAAAAATGAAAAGGATATTGAAAAAGTTGCTAAGAAAATAGCGGAAAATGAAGTTCTTAAAATAAGTGTTGATGTATCTCAAATTAAAAAGGGAGACTACATTAGTGGCTTTCAAAAAGAGATTAAGGATTTCAAAAATGCTTATGTAATTAGACCGATGATTGGAACTATTCCATTTGTTGCTTATATTTTCGAAGTTGAAAATGCTAGCGATTTTGCCGAAGAATTAAAATCCAATGCAGATTTGAGATGGAACATTTGTACAGAAGCAGACGAAATGCATGCAATAGTTAGTGGAGATTACGTATTCTTCATTATGTCACCCAAAAATTTTGAACAAGAAGAATAATTTTTATGAAAAATAAAAAAAACTTAATGGCCATATCAGCCATTCTTATTCTGATTTATCATTTGTGGATTAATATTACAAACCTAAGAGTCGAAATTTACTTAAGACAAATATGTGTTATTGGAGTTGATATATTCTTTTTTATATCAGCATATACTATTGGAAAATTAAAGATAAGTTATAAAGATTTTATTGCTAATAGGATTAAAAAGATATATTCAGAATTCTTAGTTTTTTCTATTATAGGTGCTATTTATTTCAAATGGGGCTTAAAAAAATTTTTAAATGTGGTATTTGGTTTTGAGTTGATTAAATATGGGGGAGGCTCATTTCTATGGTTTATTCCAGGAATTATGATTATCTATTTGACTTTACCAATAATTAAGAAACTGGATATAAAATTTCCAAAAATAATTCCTTTTGCTTTATTAATTATATATATGTTGGCTGTAGTTTTAATAAGTACTTTGGGTGATTATAAAGCATTGTTTATTTTAATAAATAGAATACCAGTAATATTAATAGGTTATTATTTTGCTCGATATGATATTTTTGACAAACTAGATAAAAACAAAATAATCTATTGGGCATTAACCATAATTAGTACTATTGTTGGAATAGTTGTTTCATATTGTATATTTAAATATCACTTTAAAGTTACATGGTTTAAAGAAATATTTTATGTTTTATATATTCCATTGGTAATTGGTATTATTCTCATAATTGATAGAATTAAGAAAAATAAATTAATTGAGTATATTGGCTCTATAACTTTAGAGTTGTATGGCATTCAAATGATTTTTGGTTTTAAAATTGCAAATAATATATATAGATATGTTGACAAAAGATTAATGAGTAATATATTAACTATTATTACTATTATAATAATGGCGATGATGTACAATTATATTATCAAATTAAAAGGAAAGATATTAAAAAAGAATTAAATTTTTTTATTTTGGTGGTTAAAGTGTTATAATTATTGAAAATAATCGTATTAATTTATATTTAGAAAGTAATTTTAATTATTAAGTAAAAAAATATTAGATATTTATATCTAAAGTAGATTAAAAA
Source organism: uncultured Mycoplasmatota bacterium (assembly GCA_947571135.1). Lineage (GTDB taxonomy): Bacteria > Bacillota_I > Bacilli_A > RF39 > UBA660 > MGBC108787. The sequence continues at coordinate 5,083 of CANOWY010000006.1, read as the reverse complement.
GGGCAAAAACTAGCACTTTTTTTCTTGTCATATTTATAGTATAATTTAAAACAGAATAGGGTGATATAAATGAAAGCATTAAGCGTTGGACGATTAGTGTACGATATTAATATTATGATGGATGGTTATCCAATAGAAGGTAGTGAAAATGTTACCAAAGAAATGATCACGTGTAGTGGGGGCTCTACTAATATTATTGCGTATTCTCTAGGAAAATGGAATATGGAATCTTTTATTTCAGGAGTAATAGGCTACGACGAAACAGGAACTACTATGAAAAAAAATATGGAAGAGAATAGAGTAAGAACAAACTTTTTGGAAACAAATTACGATATAAAAACACCGACTTCTTATATATTTATTAATAAACAAAAGAATTCTCGAACAGTAGTAAATGCAGAGATTAACGATTTTAACATTAAAAAATATGATTATGATACGGATATTGATTGCGTAGTAGTAGATGGATATGAATATAATGCATCTGTCTATGCTTTTAATAAATACAGTAAGGCTATAACAGTATTGAATGCCAAAACACCACATAATGGATTATTGGATTTCTTTAAGTATGCCAAGTATGTGGTTGCATCAAGTGACGTTGCAGAAGCCATGACAGGGATGAAAATTGATTTCGACGCTCCTGTAAGTATGGTAAATGTCTATAAAAAGATTATCGATAAATATCCACACATTACATTGTTTATTACGATAGAAGGAAAAGGAACCATTTATTCTGTAAATAATGAAATTAAAGTACTAGCCACTATGAATACAGAAATTGTAGATAAAACAGGAGCAAGAGATATATTTGTTGCTATGATAGGATATGGAATTACAAATGGTTATGACATAGAAACTACTATTCGCCTAGCAACAATAGCAGAATCAATGTCTAAAAAAACGATTGGTTCTACATTGTCTATTCCTTTATTAAGTGATATTATCAAATACTATGAAAGCAAGTTTGGTGATTTAAAAAATAATAGTGATTTTATAGCGCCGTCTTCAGAAGAAAAGAGTAGCGAAACAATACCAAAAGCAACAGAACAAACAAAAATAGAAGTTGTACAAGAAACAAACACAAGTTCTGCTCCACCAGAAGTTAAACTTGAAACATTAGAAACTGCGACAAATTCCCAAACAGATGAACAAATAGTTTCACAAGTTTTTGGCACAACTCCAAATAATAACAATAATGACAATGCTCCTACCGCTTAATAAATACCCGAGTCTTGATGTTCATGGTGAAACTAGAGATACCATTTATACGGTTTTAAAAGAATTTGTAAGTGATAACATAAAATTAAAGAATTCGACCATTATAATAGTACATGGAAAAGGAACAGGAATTTTAAAACAGGAAATACACTATTATTTAAAAACTATGAAAGAGGTTAAAAATTATCATTTATATTATTGGAACCAAGGTGTAACGGTTATCGAATTAAATATTTGACAAACTAAATATTTAGTGGTATAATCACAAAGCAATAAGGAAAGTAGACATCAAGTTGACATATTTTGGCTATTGTGCTATACTATAAGCATAAAAAGAAATTGGGGGTAAAAATATGAAGGGATTTGTTTTAGATTATATTGACGAAAATGAGTATCGTAAATTAGAAAGAGCATTAAAAAAATACAATACATTAGCATTTAAAAAATTGAATTTTGAGTATTATCCATCTTTAAGAAATGGTACATTTGTTGGAGAAATGGTTTCTCAAAACAAAAAAGCAGGAACAGAAACATATGAATTGAAATTACCTAGTGATAAAATGTTTGCTCAAGTGCATGGGGAAGTAAAATTAATTTATATTGTGTATAAAAAAGAAGAAATAGTGATGCTAGATTCTATTGCACCTAAGGATATTTTACTAGAAGGGCATATGTCTGAATTAACTACATATAAAGGTGTTATGATTTCTAGAGCCAATGCTTCTAAAGATAAGTTTAAAATTGATTTATTAAATATGCTACAAGGTAAGTAATAACTTATCTTTTTTTGTACAAAAACTACTTGCATGGCATACAATATTATGATATTATTAATTAGTCAGCGGACCTCTAGCTCAGTTGGTTAGAGCATCCGGCTCATAACCGGGCGGTCGTAGGTTCGAGTCCTACGAGGTCCACCATTTTAAATGCGGGTATGGCGGAATTGGTAGACGCACTAGACTTAGGATCTAGCGGAGAAATCCATGGGGGTTCAAGTCCCTTTACCCGCACCATTGAGCAATCTATTCTAACTTTTGTTAGATTTAAACATATAGTATCAACTTCAAAAGAAGTTGATTTTTTGCATTTAAGGAAAGAAAGGAATAGATTTAGATGATTAAATTAAAAACGAAAGAATTACATTTTGATGAGGAATTAAAAAAGAAAATAGAATTTATATGTGATTTTTGCAATACGAAACCTACTATTATTAATGGAAGTATCAAAAACATAGAACATACAAATTTGAATTATATAGAACCTCATAGAGTTATTATTAAAGGTATTACTTTTTTAGTTTTTAATTATTCTAAAACTATATATGTTGGAAGTCTAGCAAATTCCCTAGAAATAAAAGATTTAGAGGATTTTATTAAATCATTAGATTAAATGTATTAAAACTTGATCAACTTCTCTTAAAATGCCTTTTAAATAGGTAAAAAATGGTAATTATGTCTTGACTTTAAAGTTTAAATATCTATAATAAGTAACCAAGAAACAAGTTTTATGTTTTTGGGGTTAATATGAAACGAAGTTTAAATTATATTAATACAACTTATTTAGATTTTAAGAGGTGTCAAAGACATAAAAATATTTAATGTGTCTTTGTCGCCTCTTTTTTGGTGATAAAGAATAAAGGAGGATTAAAAAATATGAATGAAGAAAAGAAAATAGCAGGTTTATATATTCGTGTAAGTACTGAAGATCAAGCCAGAGAGGGTTTTAGTTTACCAGAACAAGAAAAGAGACTCCGAGCAATGTGTGAGTATAAAGGTTATGAGATTTATAAAATCTATAAGGATGCAGGAATAAGTGCTAAAACTGGAAATAAAAGACCAGCATTTGAAGAACTATTACAAGATATAAGAGATAAGAAATGTAATACAATTGTAGTTTTAAAACTAGATAGGTTAACTAGAAGTGTTTATGATATGGAACATATTATGAAGTTTTTAGATGAAAACAATGCTTATCTTGATTGTGCGAATGATGATATAAATACAACTAATGCTAATGGTAAAATGGTGGCTAGGTTACTAACAACTGTTTCACAAAACGAAATAGAGAGAACAAGTGAGAGAACTAAAATAGGCTTGGCAGGTGCCATAAAAGTTGGTCACATCCCTCACAAAAGTCCCTTTGGTTATAAAAGAGAGGGAAAAATATTAGTACCAGATTTAGCAACTAAAGATATAATTGTTAGCGTATTTAATTTATATTATGAGGGTAATTCTTATCAAACTATTGCTAATTTATTTAACAAAGAAAAAGTATTAGGAAAAACAAATTGGTATGATTCAACAATAATGAGAATACTTGAAAATGAAATCTATAAAGGAGATTTTGTTCATGGTAAAAGAACAAAAGAACCAGTTTATTATAGTGATGTAGTTGAACCTATTGTATCAAAAGAATTATGGGAAAGTTGCCAAGTACAACAAAAGAAAAATTCTAGAAGTTATAAAAGAACTTTAACATATATCTTTTTACAAAAACTATGTTGTCCTAAATGTAATAGAATACTAGGTGGAAAAGCAACAACTAAAAAGAATGGTAATTCTTATTATTACTACTATTGTAATGATTGTAAATTAACAATTAAAGAAACTGAAATAGAGAGGGAAATCGAACACTTTATAGATGATATTAACGAATATGATAGTGTTGTTAATCAAACACTACTACCTATGATTAAAACCAAAATAGAAAATCCAAAAGAAGAAATACAAAAAGAAATATCTAATCAAAATCAAAAACTGGAAAGAATTAAAAAAGCATATGTTAATGGAACATTTAAGTTAGAAGAATATGATGAAGAAAGAAAAACAGTTGAAACAACAATAACTGAACTTGAAAATAGATTAAAAGAATGTGAAGTCTGTGAAGATTTAAGTTTAACACCTGATGATATTCTAATTAAAAGAGATATAGATTATATAAATAAACTCTTGTATCCTAAAGAATATCAAGAAAATAATCTATCTTGGAGCGAACTTACAAGAGAAGAAAAACAGGATTTAGTAATGAGATATATTGATGAAATAAAACTAAAAGAAAGTTCAAATCATAAGTGCAAAGTAGATGAAATATTTTTTAGAGAGAATATGTGTACTACTTGTAATGAGTTATATGATTCTGGTTATTTAGATAAAAAAGATTATGCTTTAATAGGTAATGTTGTTACAAAATTAAGATTTAGTGAGTATCTTCCTTTTGAAAAAGTAAGCCAACATATTTTTAGATTAAGAGAATTTTATAATGTTGGTTATTATGAGGCAACTTACTATTATCAGGATAAAGTAATGTTCTTCAACTACTACAATGAAAGAAAAATTGTTAGAATATTTCCATTAGAAGTTATAAGAAAATGGATAAACTAGAACAATTAAAACTTGGAGTTATTTATGTTAATGAGGGAGATAAATCAATATTAGAAAATGAAGAAGATGTATTTGAATATCTACCACCAATTGTTAATTCAACTGAATATGAATTAGATGAAGAAACAAGAAAAAAGAGAGAACAAATTGAAAAGGAATGGAATGAGTTAAAGAATAATAAATAAAAATTTTTTGTTAACTTTTTTGATAAAAAAGTTATAACAACCGTGGTACGTTTTGCGAGTTTACTCGTGAAAGTAGCGATAGATTGTTTAAATAAAATTATGAAATAATTGCTTACGATAGTTTGCAATTACTTGAATAATTTTCATAGATAAAATAAAAAGCAGTGCTTATTATTTTATCAGAAGTCTTATGTAGTTTTATTCCATTACGAAGTTTTGAAATATTACGAAATAAGACAGGTGGATTCTAAGGTTGCCTAAACCTTAGCCCCCATATTTTGATACTTGTGTCAAAAT
>CANOWY010000005.1 GCA_947571135.1 uncultured Mycoplasmatota bacterium | reverse complement strand
CCTTTTAAACAAAGGCTTTGAGAGATTTTTGTTTGCTTCAACTGTCAAAGTCAGGCTCATATTTTGCACCATTTCGTTTTTTACATTTGAAAGTTGCGACTTCCAATCCAAATTATTTTTAGCCATATAACAAAACCTCACATTCTTGTTTTTCTATTATAGATGAAATTATACATTTGTCAATCTACTTAAAGAAATGAAAAAGAAACAAGATTATTTATTTGTATTATGATAATAGTTAAACTCTTGTAAAGAGAGTGCAACTTCCTCTAAAAGTTCACTATCTTCTACTTCTTCATTTTCCAAAATATCTTCTATTAAAAATAAAATTTCACTCACAGAAGAACATTTCTGGTATTCTATATGATAATAATCTAACACTTCAATCTGGTATTGTTTTAAATATAACTTATCATTTATTTTAACTAAACTATTATTATGTATTGTTTCTCTAACTAAATCTTCTATTTCTTTGTTCATATTATCTCTTTTGTCCTTTTTCAAATTCATACCTTTCAAATTGATTTAAATAGTCATTAAAATCATCATAAGTTAAACCATCTGGAATGAAAGGTATTTCTATTAATTCTTTAAGTTCAAATTGTGTTAAAAATTTCTTAGCAGTACAGTCTATTGCTTCTTCTAAAGTTTCAAAACGGTAAATTCCCCTCTTTCGTTGCGCAGAATGCTCAAAATGATACCAATACTCTTGGTTATGAAATAACACAAAGCAATGCATTTGAATATCCTGAGTATTGTTTTCTAATATAGTATTACGAAAACAAAATAATTTATTTTCAATTCCCATCATTTGAAACCAATATTGAATCAACTTGGCTTGCCCTATACATACTGCTAATTTAGTAGTTAATATTTCTTGTATAGAACTAGTACGATATTCTTCTCGAAAATTTTTTAAAGTATCGATATGTTCATTTTTATTACTATCTAGCCAACCATACACAATATTTTTATTCATGTAATCCATAAGTTCTCCGTCTGTTTTGATATCGTAAAAATTATTTTTTACAGGATACTTCTGATTATAATACTTTATACAATCTTCTAATAATGTCTTTTCTATTTCCTTTATTTTTTCTTCGTTTGTAATAATACTATAAATATCACTTTTTGTTTCCACTAAATAATGTATTAAAAGATACGAAATAGCATACCCATCATACTTATTTGTTTTAGAATCCATAAATTTTCCATATTCATAACCTTTTTGTTTCAAATATTGGATAGGAGGCAATTCTTTATCTCTTCTCACAATTCTATCAAAATAAAACTCCCGGAAATTAAAAGCACTTTTCAATAATTTATCTTTTTCCCCAGACAAATATTGTACCAATCCTTCTTCTATCCATAATGATCTTGCAAAGCGATTTTTATAAATTTTAGAATACATAAGACGCACTAATTCACATGATAAACTTCTTTTTAAGTATGTGAATAATTGACTTTGTGATACATTACTATAACAACAGCAAATTGTGTGTGGATTACTTTGATTTAGATTTTTTTCATAATCTTCACGATTTTTAAATAGCCCTATCTGTACTTGTGAAAAAGAGGAAAATTGAAAAAAATTCATTAATTCTTGTTTTTTACAAGATAGGTAAGCCAATACCTCTTCTCCTATTACATTTATCTCTTGGCTACCATAAATTGCAAAGTCAATGTTTTCTATCAATTTGTTTAAAATTTTTTCCATTTGCTACCACCAACATTTTTTCTATTATAGCATTTTCTTTATAATTAAATCAAAAACTAGAAAAAATAAAGCAAGAATACTATGCAGTTCATCCTGAAAATAAAGACCAAGATACTTTCGATGATAATTTTGAAGATTTACAAGGCACAATATTTAGATAATTTAATTCACATCATAAAATCCTTCCCAAGGATCTTTTCTTTTTAATCTTTTTATCGCCATATCCATCGTAATACCATCTGGTTTTACTTTATCAAGTTCACTCCATTTGATTGGCATTGAAATTCTTGATTTTTCTCTAACACGTAAAGAATAGGGTGCAACACTTGTTGCTCCTTTTGTATTACGAATCCAATCAATAAAAATTTTCCCTTTACGTGCTTCTTTTCTTATATTGCTTGTATACTTATCAGGCCATTTAACTTCCATTAACTTTGCAATATTTTGAGAAAAATCTCGCGCATTCTCCCATGTCTTTAATTTATGTGTTGGTACCACAACATGGTATCCTTTGCCTCCACTTGTTTTCAAAAAGGAAACCAACCCAATTTCATCCAAAATACTTTTTAAATCTTTTACTCCTTCACGAATCTTTTTTAAAGACATTCCTTTATCGGGATCCAAATCAAATACCAAAACATCTGGTTTATTATACGCAGGAACACGACTGCCCCAAACATGAAATTCATAACTATTCATTTGCACTTCATTAATAATTCCCGAAAGATCTTTTAAAAAGTAATAATCTTCTTTTTTTCCTTTATGACTTGGAATCGTGATATTCCCTAATCCACTACTTTTGGTTTCGAAATGTTTCTTAAAAAATATTTCCCCCTTTATACCCTCTGGAGCACGTATTGTACTTATAATTCTCTTTTCCGTATAAAAAAGCATTCTCTTCGCCACTTTTTTATAATACATTACAATATCCATTTTCGTTATTTTCGGATTTTTAAAAATCACTTTATCTGGACTTGATATTTTCACACCCTCTACAATTCCCAACTTTTTAGAATTTTTAGGAATTGGTTTTGTACCATTTGTTATTTCTTCCATCGTTCTACCTGTTTTAATACTCGTCGTGTATTCCTCAATATTATTATATAGAAAGACATTATCTTTTTCTTTAATCAATAACCAATTATCTTCTTTATATCTAACTAAGGTCCAACGTCCCCTTAAACGACTACCATATAAGACAAATTTAATAGAACCATTTTGAAAGTCTTTTGTTGGATTTCCAAGGGGTTCCCAAAAACCTTCATCCCATAACATAACTATTCCTCCACCATATTCTCCTTTTGGAATAGTTCCTTCAAAATTACGATAAGACAAAGGATGGTCTTCTACTTCAACAGCAAGGCGCTTGTCCATCGTATTATAAGATGGTCCTTTGGGTACTGCCCAACTTTTTAAAGTTCCCTTCCATTCAAGTCGAAAATCGTAGTGTTCTCGTCTTGCCATATGGTGTTGCACGCAAAATCTTAACTTATTAGGAGAAGTTTCTATCTTTCCGATCGGTTCTTTTGTTTTATTAAAATTTCTTTTTTCATTATATTTTTTTAAATGGTTCATCGTAATACCTCATATGCATTAGTTTTCCTTTATTTTTCACTTTTATGCTTTCTTTCAATAGAATTCATTTCATAGAATTATTTTATTTATTTGACAAAATTTTTTAATATTATATAATGAAATTAACAAATCATTGCGGATTTAGAGTTTATAAGATTAAAGCAAAATAGTGTTTTAATAAATAGGTAGCAAAGGAGGTGTGAAGTAGAGTTATGAAAAAATATGTTATTTTAATGTGTGCTATAGGAGTTATGTTGTTTACAACAGGATGTGAAAAAACTAAAACTTTAAATTGTACTAAAACGGAAACAGATGATGAAGGGTATAAAACAACAGAAACTATCATTGTTACTTCTAAAAACGATAAAGTATCTAAAGTGGAACAAACCAGTATACAAGAAATGGAAGCCGATTTAGTAGACTCAACAATATCTTTTGGTGAAACGTTTAGTTCTGCATTCAATGAAATTGATGGAATGGATATGAAGTATTCTAAAGAATCTGAAACAAGTATAAAACTTACGATGAGTGTTGATTTCGCTAAACTTGATATGGATAAATTAAAAGAAGCGTTCGGTAGCGATTTAACAGATGAATCTTTTTATTCTGCAAAAGATAAGACAGTAGAAGAATTTAAAAATGAAAATCTAGAAGGTTATACTTGTAATTAATAATTTAAACATTAGTAGCATTTTACTGATGTTTTTTTTATTTGCTTTATAAAATCAACAATACTTTCTATTACAATATAATTTTACAGCGATTGTTTTAAACATTAAAAAAGTTGTGTTTTCTATTCACAACTTTTTTGCTCCAAATAAATTACACTTCTAAGGTTTCTTCTATCTTTAAAACTTTGTAATTGATATCAAATTTAGCAAAATTTTCTTTCATATAATTTATATCAGTTGGATATTTTTCATTATCCATGTGTATTGGCAAAACTAACTTTGCTCCCAATTCTTTTGTATATAGTGCTGCTTCATAAGAAGACATCGTAAGGCCATAAGCAGTTACAGGAAGGGCAACTATATCTGCTTTATAATCATTAGGAAAACAAATCGTATCACTTGTTATGTAAAGCCTATGCTCACCATCATCTATAATATAGTCTACATTTTCTAAAACTTCCCCACCATTTTTAAGATTAGGATTATAACCATGTATGGCTTTCACTACTTCTATTTTTATATCTCCTAAAGGAATACAATCATTTTCTTTTACAATGGTAAATCTCAACTCTGGATAAGCATTTTGCACTTCTAAAGTAGAATACATTGAAATATCTAAATCTTTTAAAACATCACTTTTAATATGATCTCCATGTTTGTGTGTTATTAAAATAATATCAGCAGTTTTCCACTCTTCTAAAAAATGAGTCTGGTATTTCAGACCACCTGCATCTACTAAAATTTTCTTACCCTTTGTTTCCACCATCAAACAAGATTGAGGATATTTGATTATTTTCATTTTTTCACTCGCTTTCTTATTTAACATTATAACATAGCAAACCTTACTAATTATAACTTCATTAAAATAAATATAAAAATCTTATCTTCTATATTTTGTAAAATCGCAAATAAATTATAGGATTTCTTAACAATAAATACTTTTAGCATTTCAATAACCATAGCAACTATCGACATTAACATAAAACTCTCTACATTCGCAGGAACAAAAGGAATATAATCAAGACCAGTCTGCCCTGCCAAAACAAATAAAGACAAAATAGCCATAATCATAAAAAAACCAGCGACGTAATCAATTAAACCACTAAGAAGTGTAAGCAAAAAAATAATTCCAAACCCAATTCCTTTTAAACAAGTAAAGACAAACAAATTAAAACAGATCAAAACAGATTTAATATATTTTTTCAAAACACTATCAAGCCCATTTTTTAAATAATTGAAAAAAAACTCCCATTTCGTAACATAAACGTCTGCATATGTTTCTTTATATTCTCTTGTTTTTTCACTATAAGTTTCCTTTTTATCATTCGAAAATTGTTTAGAACGTTCTATCGAATTTAACATCTCGTCATAATGAACTCTCTTTTCATCATCTAAAAGTACTTCTTTTGCTTCATTTAAACTAATAATTATTTTATTGGCTTCCTCACTTTTATTCACATCTGGATGGTATTTTTTTACCATTTTTCGATACGCTTCTTTTATCTCTTCTTTAGAAGAACTTTTTTTAATTCCTAATAACTCATAAAAATCAATCATGGATCACAACCTCTACTTTTTCATACTTCTTAATAAGTGTATTCGTTTTAACAAGTAAATAAGCAAAAACTTTTTTTAATTTTTAATTTTAACAGCATATTATTTCCCATAAAAGAGTTATTGATTTAAAGAAGACTTTTTTCGTCTAAATTTTTTATAATTACTCTATTTCATCAAACAATTGTCTTATGTCTATTTCTAAAGCGTTTGCTATTCGACCTAATGTATCTAATCTTGGTCTTGAAACTGATTTTAAAGATTCTAAATTTCTGATAAACTGATGAGAAAAGCCACTTTTGTCTGCTAATTCTTGAGATGTTATTTTTGCTAACTTTCGGTACTTTTTAATATTTACACGTACTACATAGTAACAATAATCATCACTATTTTTATTATTGTTCATTACATATCACCTGTATTTATTATTCCAATAAAAATATCAAAAATATGTACTTCAATTGAGTATAAAAAAATAAAAATTATGTTACAATCTTTATGAGGTATAAACATATGAAACAAATAAAGAAAATGAAAAATTAACTACTATTGTCTTAGAAGACGGTGACATTATCGAAGTGTGTAAAATGGCAGAAAAACAAACAAAATGCAAATAAAATGCCTACATAATACTCTTCTTATTGATGAATTAACTTATCATGAATTAAAAAAATTAAACCACGAAAGAAAAGCCTTAGAATCCTTAAATGAATACTTAAAACATATAACAAAATAAAAAAGTCTACTGATTAGCAGACAAAATTTCATATAATGCACATGTATTTATTTCTATTATAAATGGAAGAAATCTTAAAATTTTTTCATACATTTTCTTTAATAAATACAGAAATGAAAATAATTCTTGCTTGTATAAAATCATCACTAAATCCTTTGAATGGATATTTATTATGGCTTATCAATAAAATTTTTCTTAATCCAATTATAAATTAAAGAACCAATCTCTTTTTCTTTAAAATTATAAGTATGACCTGTACTTTGTATAATTTTATATTCAAAAGTTGGACAAGAAATGGCTTTCCTTTTTAACAATTCAAATTGTTTATAATACTCTTCTTCATCTCCACCAGAAAAAGAAAAAATAGGTACATCAATACTTTCAAATTGTTCCCAGTGTTTTGGATTAGAAATAACAGGCAAATTATTGAGCATAGAATTTTCATTATACCAATTATAATAAGTTCCAGAACTCATATACATATAATCATCTTCAATCATTTTATGTAGTAGTTTTGTTGATTTATTGTTATCAATGTTTTCTTTTGCTTCTTTAAGTAATTCTTTATAATCTGGTTGAACAGAAATATGGATTCCGACCATATCGGGAGCACTTGCTAATACTATTCCTAAAATATCAGGCTTCCTTTTATAGTAATAATAAATTACTTTATTACACCCAAAACTGTGTCCAAGTAAAATAATTTTCTTATATCCTAACTCTCTAGCAGTTTCTATTGCTAAATCAATATCAAGCAAACAATCTTCAAAAATTTCATACATACACCCACATCTTTTAAAAGAACTATCTTTCATTACAATATCATTTTCAATAGAATGACCTCGATTGTGCTCATAAAGAAAACCAATATTTTTTTCTGCTAAAAATTTACCCCATACAGTTGCAAAATAATTATCAATTATTGTTCCACACATACCATGAATACAAATAACACATAGGTCCTTTGCTTCACTTTCAAAATGCACCATTGGTAGTTTTAAACCATCTTTGGTAAACACATTATTAATAAAATTGACATTCATTCAAATCACCTAAACTATTTATAAAAGTATTATACTTTAATCTATATAATTTCATCAAATATTTTTTACTAAGTTCGGCTTTATAATAATTAAAACAACCCATACAATGAGATGGTAAAATTATATTAATAAAAACTTAAATCTCTGTATATTCATTTGATTTACTCATGTTATTTTGATATTCATTAATAACTAAACTTGTCGTAGTAAGAAGCATGGTAGCAATAGAAGTTGCATTTATTAAAGAAGAGGCAACTACCTTTAAAGAATCCAAAACAAAAGTATCTTGAATGTCTTCTAATTGTTCCTTTTTTACATTATATATTTTTTGATAATTTGCTTGTTTTATATCTTCTTGAATAGAAGAAAAATCAAGACCTGCATTACTTAGGATTTTAGCAAAAGGTTCTTTCAAAGCATTTTTAAAAATACCAGAAACGTCCGACTGTTCTTCTAAGTCAGAAGCAATTTTTAAAAGTGTTACTCCACCTCCCAAAATAACCCCCTGTTTACAACTTTCTAAAGCACAAAGAGCGTCTTCCAAACGCATTTTCTTTTCATGACATTCCGTTTTCGTTGGGGCTCCTATTTCAATTTTTGCAAGACCTGTCTGAAACATAGCCAATCTTTTTTGATAAAAATTTTTTTCATATTCCTCTTTACATTCTTTACTTTCGCTTTCTAATAAAGATATATATTTTTTTATATTACTATCTTTTATAAAATCCAATCGAACAGAATCATTAGTAACCAAAATATTTTTAGCAAAACCAATATTTTCTGGTGTTATATACTCGTAATTTTCAATAATTTTTGCATGAGTAAGAACTTCTAAATCTTTTTCTAACTTTCTTTGGTGCATACCATATTCAGATAATTTTAAAACACAACAATGCAGTTCACCCTCCAAAGTTAATGAAACAATTTCTCTTATAACATTTTCGTCATATTCATTTGCAAAAATGATTAAACTTTTCTTTGTTTGCATACAATCATTTAAAACAAAGCCAATATTTTCTAAACTATTCATATAATCATGAATAATCAAAACACTCGCTTGCAAAAAATTTATACTCTTCTGTTCTTTTAAAAAATAATCACTTGCAAGTTGCGTATCAATGTTATATCCGTTAATAAACTGAATATTCAATTTATTTTCTTCTATTTCTTCTATGGTAATAGCATTTTTATTTTTGACAACTAAAAAAGCCTCACTCGCTAATTTTCCCAAATTTTCATCATTGGCAGCAATGGAAGCAATACGGAAAAAATCCTCTTTATTGGGTATTCTTTTTTCTTTCTCTAAATTTTTTAAAACAAAATCTAAACAAACATCTAATTCCCTTTTCAAAACCATAGGATTCTTCCCATCTTCTATAGATTGCAAACTTGAATTAAAAATACTCTCTAAAAGAACTAAAGTGGTTGTAGTTCCATCTCCAACAATTACATTTGTTTTTAAAGAGGCTTCTTTTGCAATTTCCAAAATGGTATTGACCACTTCATCTTCACTTTCTATATTTTTCGCAATAGTCGCTCCATCGTTTGTAATAAAAGGACTAAATAGAGAATGATCAATAATCACATTACTTCCTTTTGGTCCTAAAGTATTACTAACAATATCACATAAATAATTTATACTTTCCTTCATTTTTTCTCGTAATTCTTTGCCACTTACTACTTTTTTCATAAAATATCCTCCATTTCAACCATATATTTCCAATATTTCTTCGGCATAAAATTCATTCGACAACGGTCATTTTTTCTTTCCTTAATCCCAATCGTTTTGTAAAAAGTTTTCCACAACTCTCCCATTTCTATCTCCTTTTGGCTTAATTTTGTTGTTTCTAAACTAAAATTTTCCTCTGAAACTAAATAATATTTTTTCTTATCATAAATACTTACTATTTTTCTTTTGACATCTTTAATAATCCAATATTCATTTTTTAGTCTTCTTTGAAAATGATGAGAAACCATAAATAAAATATCATTTTCTGGTTCTATTTCCGCATATAAAATATGATTTTCTAATTCTTTAAAACGTAGAAATCCTTTATATTTATGTACTTCATGAAGGACATAACGTGAAATATTTATTGTTTTTTCAACACACTTTAAATTACGATGGTATAAAACTTTTTCCTTGTACTTCACTCCATTTAAAAGCAAATAATAAATAATAAGTTCTTTGTTATCAACATCGGATAAAAAAACATAATAAATAGATCGAAACGTAAAACTGCCCATACTTGTGATAATTTTACTAATAATTTCTGGATTCTTTTCTATCTTTAAAACAATGACATGATCGAGTAAATTAGGAGTATACATCGTATTTTTAATGTTCTCGGGCTTTAGATGATTTTGAATTAAATAAAAAATCAAATTCAAAAGATGTACAAAAGTATCCTCATAAATAAAACAACCATTATTCATTAAAAAACCTCAATTGTTCATGTATTTTATTTAAAGGTATTTTTTCTTCTAATACTAAATTTCTCTCAATAAATTCCTTTTGAAAAAAAGCGTAATTCATAAAATATTTTCCATTGCAAGTTATGAAATACTTGGCTCTTTTTAAAACAACACCCATTTTTTTTAAGTCCTCAAAAGAAATTTTAAACACACGACGAGAAGATAAAATTCTTTTAGCAGATTTTACACCAATACCAGGAATTTTTAATAAATCATAATAAGAGCATTTACTAATTTCTTTTGGAAATTCATTCAAATGGCGTAAAGCCCAATCGGCTTTGGGATCAATTAAAATATTAAAATTAGGATTCTTCTCATCTAATAAGTCTTTCACTTTAAAATTATAAAAACGAAGCAACCAGTCGGCTTGATAAAGACGATTTTCTCTCTTTAAGGGAGGATGTTCTAAAGTAGGAAGTAAAGAATCTTGATTTACTGGAATATAAGCAGAATAAAAAACTCTTTTTAATTGGTAGTTGCTATATAGATTTGCACTCTTTTCCATAATTTCTAAATCACTTTCTTTGGTTGCTCCAATAATCATTTGCGTACTCTGTCCAGCAGGTACATATTTTTTAGATTGATTTGTATTTACATAATGCATGATTTTAGAAACATTACTTTCTTTTTTATTTGGTGCTAAAAGTTTTAAACCATTTTCGGTAGGCAATTCTACATTAGCACTCAACCTATCCACCAAAAGTCCTAAATCTTTTAATAATTTTTCACTTGCTCCTGGAATGGCTTTTGCATGAATATATCCCCCAAAATGATACTTTTTACGTAAAAGAGAAATGGTTTGAATTAAAAGTTCCATTGTATAATCAGGACTTTTTATTATCCCCGAACTTAAAAATAATCCTTCTATATAATTTCTTCTGTAAAAATTCATTGTGATTTGACACACTTCTTCAGGAGTAAAAATTGCCCTTTGTATATCATTACTTTTTCGATTCAAACAGTATTTACAATCAAAAATACAACAATTAGTCATAAGAATTTTTAAAAGAGAAATACATCTTCCATCTGAAGCAAAAGAATGACAAATTCCAGAAAAAGCAACATTACCAAAACCACTTTTATTTTTCCTTGTACTTCCACTAGAAGAACAAGAAGCGTCATATTTAGCGCTATCTGCAAGAATTTTCAACTTATCTTTTAATTCCATAACACTTCACCAAGAATAGTATAACTTAAACTTTAAACAAAATCAAACCTTTGTTCGCTATTTTGCTATGGAAATTTTTAACATCTATTTTATTTTAAAAGTTTTTCATTTTCACTAGGGCTATTAAAGAAAAAATTTGCATCTTTCTTATACACACCCATAGCAATATAAAGTAATTCAAACGAAATATAATTTGGAACATTCGGCGCTTCTATTCTTTTTAAATGCTCATTTGTTATATCCAATAGTTCAGAAGCCTCATCTACACTGTAACCACTTAATTTTCTAGCGATTTTCATATTTTGACAAATATTCTTTTTTATATCTATTTTTAAGTTATACTTTCTTCTCATATCCATTCACTAAACCAATTTTCTCATTTTATTATGTAAAATTTAGTGGCATACTATACAACTTTTATGTTATTATTTTCATGAGGTAGAAACGTATGAAACAAATAAAAGAATCTGAAAAATTAACGACTATCTTTTTGGAAGATGGCGATTCCTTAGAAATATGTAGAATGGAAAAAAATAATATTAAAATACATGTAAAATGTATAAATAATTCATTACATTTTGACGAAATCACCTACAAAGAACTAAAACATTTCAATTAAGAAAAGAAAGCATTTAAACTCTTGGATAAATATCTAAAAAAGCAAAAATAATTTAACAAAAATAGTACATCTTAAAACATAAATATGGAAATTAAAATATTATACAAAACAATATCGTGTATTTAAAAGTGATTATTTCGTATTTGGTGGTATAAAACCACTTGCTAGCAGTACAATTGACCGCCACAAGAAAAAAGCGTGTGAAAAGGCTAATATATACGAAATAACGCAACATGAATTTAGGCATAGTTACGCAACACGTATGATACACGAAAAAATGCCTATTGATTATGTATCTAGAAGTATGGGTCATAGTCGTATTTCAATGACTTTAGATACTTATTTACATCAAGAAAAAAGAACACGTTTCCGTATTCCATTTACAAATAAGTTTATTTAAGGTTTCCACACACATATAAAAAACTTTATAAACTTATATATTAAAACACATTTTTTATGTTTTAATCAAAATTATGGGGCAATAAGTAAACGAGTTTTGCACCCAAGTAGTAAAAGTATTTAATTAATACTTGATGAATTAATTATAGCACTTATATATCCATTTGTGCAAGAAGTAAATTTTATCAATTAAAATAGAATTCATATATATTAAATTAGAAAAAGTTTTTCATCTTCTGAAAGAGTTAAAATAATATCTTTATCTTTATCGATATTATCGTGCATATCAATACTTTGTTTTAAAATAGCAGCAATATATTGAAATTTTTGATTTTTAATAAGATCAATAGTTTGATAAAAATCATTTTGATGGATGTTTTCTAAAACATCATGAATAACAAATTTAGGGCACTTAATTTTTAAATCTCTTGAATATTTTAAATACGCTAAATCAAACGCTATAATAGCAGTCTTTCTTGTTCCTGTACTAAAGCTTCCATCTACATTTGAAATTGATAAAGGAAATCCAGATTCATTATAATACAAGAAATATTCTGCATCTACAGTTTTCTTTGAAAAGTTTGTAAATATTGTATTAAATTTATTTAAATTTTCATCAACTTGATTAATTTTATTTTTTTCTACTTGCTCATTTAGTTCTATCTGAGCATTAGAAATTTTTCGATCATAATCATCATATATATCTCTAGCATTATAGCATTCACCTAATCCGGTTTGATAATTGCTTAAATTTTCTTGTAAATTAAGATATTCCTCTAAACTACCATTTTCAACCAAAAACATATAACCTTTGTTATCATTATAAAATCTGTCTTTTTTTATATTAATTTCATCTAACTTTTGTTTTTTAGCCTTTAGCATTTTATTATAAGTATCTATCTGATTTTGGTTCAATTGATTATTAAAAGCAACTAATTCTGCAAATGTTTTGCTTAAAGCAGAAATATTTAATTGAACATCATCATAGAAATTCTTTAAAGCTTTTTCATCAATATTTTGTCGAGTAGATGATTCTTTTTTTATATTATCTTCTAATATTTTAATATCAAATAATAATTTTTCACATTCACGATTTAATAAGGAATATTCTTTTCTATTCTCCATTATCTTTTTTTCATCTAAAACAATTTTCTCATCAATATACGTTTTTTGTTTATTTTCTAATTCCTTCACTTTAGTTTCAATAATGTTTATTTTTGCATCAATTTGACCTATACTATCATATTTTAAACTTGTTTTTACCATTTTATATTGTTTTTCTAAATCAGAAATTTTTTCTCTCAAAGATAAAATAATGTTTTCAATCTCTGAATTTTTAAATTTAAAAAGATAGTTATAGATATTTTGATATTCTGCATTTGAGCAATGATCGCTATTAAAATATAAGAAACTATTATTATCGCCATTCATATTTACTCTGATAAATTTACCAATGAGATTACGAAAGGTTGGAACCTTATCTGCATTTCCAAAAACAATTTCATTTAATTTTTCTTTGTATTCATTATAATTATATTTCTCATTATTAATTTTTCTAATTCCGCTTGGAAATAATTCTACCATCAACAATGTTTTTATATTTGTCGATTGATTAATTATTGATAACTCTATGAATACCTTAGATGTTTCAATATAATTTTTTAACTTCTCATTTATGGAAGATGTTTCTGGATCAACATATAATGCTTTACGATCTTTAGCGCCAAAGGCAATATCTATTAGTCTTAAAAAAGTTGTTTTGCCAACTCCATTTCCTCTTTTTCTATTTCCTTCATCTACAATTAAATTTAAACCATCCAAATTAAATTTTATATCACGTATTATACTTTCACTTGGAAATGATTCCTTAATAACTAATCTTTCAATTAACATAATTTAATCACATCCTTGTCTAAAGTAATTTTTTCTATTAAATATAAAAAGTTTAAAGCATACAGATAACTGCTGTAATCAATATCTTCGCTTTTTTCTTCCAAATTTTCATATAATTTTTTTACAGAGTAGGTGGCTTCCTTTAATTCTTTATATATAATAACTGATATATAATATATTGTCTTATCTGGACTAATATTCTTATTAATTAGTTGCATCACACTTCCACCTTTCTTTTTATTTTTTTGGTTTTTTTAGAATCTGACATTTTTCAAAAACATACAATACAATTTGACTTATAGAATATCTAACATCTTCATTTAAATATTCTGTTGAATCAATTAAACTTGTATAATTCATTAATTTATTTTCAATATTAAACAATATTTGATCCGCAGTTTGATTAGGGTCATTAGCCAAAATTTCAAGATATAAAGTTTTAATAATTCGAACTAATTTTATAGAATTATCACCCAAAGATTTTTTTACTACTCCATCTATATCTAAAAAATACATTCCAAATTCCTCATATAATTCTTTATGAGCAGTTAAATGGTTATATTCTATTTTTTCTAGCAATTCTACTGGTAACTCATTTATATTCATATCTTCATTGAAGTTTAAATCACTATCTATTAAATCTTTACATAGTTTAGATAATAAATCATATTTTATAGGTTGCTTATATAAATTAAGAGTATTATTATTTCCATCAATATTTATTCCACCATCACCAGT
Organism: uncultured Mycoplasmatota bacterium; assembly: GCA_947571135.1. Taxonomy (GTDB): domain Bacteria; phylum Bacillota_I; class Bacilli_A; order RF39; family UBA660; genus MGBC108787. Next base: position 51,185 of record CANOWY010000005.1, on the reverse strand, counting down.
TATTTGTTTTACTGCATCTCCCACTACAATTCCCCCTAAAATTTGTTATTATCCCCAATAATATTTTTTCCATCTTTACCAGATTGTTGATTTATATTCTTATATTTATTTTTTGTTTCTTTATAATCTCCACTTATCTTTAAATTTTTTTTATAAAAAGTAAAACTCGCTCCCGCAAATAAAGCAGATAATATAGTACAGATAAATGTTATTATTTCTTTCATTTCCATAGCTTACCTCCTAAGAATATTATACTGCAAAAAGATTATTTATCAAAGTAGTTATTAAAAATTTTACTAATTTCTAACTATTATATTTTTTCTAATTTCTAATTCCCATTTATATTCTTCTAATTCTTTTAAATAATCTCTCTTAAAATAATTTTCATACAACCATCTAACTCCTTCTTCCTTTACACATATAACGCCATCATCTTCAAAAGTTATAGGATAGGGAAATACTTTTTTCATCCTATGAAGTGCTACATGAATAGCACTTATACTTTTACCAAACAAGTAAGGCAAAAATCTTAATGAAAAAGATTGATATTTTTTTCTTTTATGATCTATTCCTAATTCATTTTCTAAATAAAAAATCTTCTTTTTATAAAATCTTATTTCAGAAGTTAAGTAATGGTCTTCTTTGTTAAAATAAACTTCTTTTAACCAATCAACACATTCTTTACTTATATACATTTGTGTTTTCTTATATTTATCTCTTCTTATCCATAAATGATAATCATGTTCGTGTCTTCGTTTTATATTTCTCATAACTCTTCCAAATTGTTTTGTTGTTAATGAAAACATCTTTTGAACATCTTTTCTATCTATCCATTCTTGATTCATATACATCTCCTTTCAAAAAGTAGGGAACGGGTAACGTAATATAAAAATTCAATATATCAAGCATGGTGTATACACACCCATCTACTTGTTAGGGAATATCCCTAAGACCTACTAATATAGTCTCCGACAGTTTACTTTTTTTCTTCATATTTTTTACTAATTTCATTAGATTTTTCAATCATTTCTTTTACTTCTTTTTCATAGTTCTTATTATTAATTAATACTTCAAATAGCAAAGAATAAGGAACATCCTTTGCATTTTGTTTAAAATACTCTAATAATTGTGGCACGACTATTTCAAAGAAATAATTAATAAAACTCATCTCCTTTCTAAATTTAGACAACAAAAAAGAGCGATTTCTCGCTCAAATTATTATGATATTTAAATTTTTTAACTATTTGATTTTATTATATTCAATTAAGGTTTCTTTTAACCAATCGTATACTCTTTTGGTAGAAGATATACTTACACGCTCATTGATTGAATGACAATTATCTATAGAAGGAGCAATTGTACATATATCTAAATCAGCAATATTATTTGATAAAATTCCACCCTCCATACAAGCATGAACTTTTTTAACAATCGTTTCTTTTCCATACAATTTTTTATAATTATCAGCTAAAATTTTTCTTATCATTGAATTTTCTTTAAATGGAAAAAATGGTTTTTTTGCATCAATAATCATCTCAAATGCATATTGATTAGCAAGTAATTTTACTTCATTTAGTAACATTTCCTCTTTTGATAAATCAGAACTTCTAATACTATATTTTATTTCTAGAATATCATTTAAAATAGATATTTTACCAATATTTGCTGATAATAAAGGGAAATTGTCATCTTGATAAGTTTCTAATAAACCATCTTTTATTTTAGATACAAACTGAATTATATCTTTACTTTCTTTGATAAATTTTGTTGATTCACTTTTTTCTAAATTTAATATTATATTAGAATCTTCTTCACTTAAATCTAATTCAATGTCATCTAGTTTTTTCTGTAATAATTCTATATTTTCATTAGAAGTAAATATAACATAACCTTCACTTGGTATTACATTATCACGTTTACCAAATTGAATATCCGCTATTTCTTTATAATCTAATTCATTTAATAATTTTATAGCCAACTTTATTGCATTACATCTATTTTTATCAATATCATCTCCAGAATGTCCACCCTTTAAACCACTTATTGATAGTTTATAAACATTACAATTTTCAGTTTCATAATTTATTTTTTTATTTAATGTCATAGAGCACATACCTGCACTTGAAGACTCAATATCTGCTTCTTTTATACCATCCAAACTAATTAAAGTTTTACCAGTTAATAAAGAATAATCAAAGTTACTAGCACCTAGCATAGTTGTTTCTTCTTGTGTAGTGATCATTACTTCAATATTTGGCATATTTTCATTTTCTTGTAGAACTGCAAGAATAATTGCAATTCCAATCCCATCATCTGCTCCTAGCGAAGTATTCTTTGATTTATAATAATCATCTTCAATATAAAAAGGTACTCCTTTGTTATCAAAATCATAATCATCTGTTGACACACAAACCATATCTGAATGTGCTTGTAAAATAATTGTTTTATCAGAATTATTATTCTTCTTTAGAAACACTGTATTATACTTTCCCAAACTATATTCAATATTATTTTCTTTGGCGTAATTGACTAAATAAGCAGCTATTTTATCTTCTTTTCCAGATTCTCTTGGAATCTTCATAATTTCTTCAAAATATTCTAAAGTGTTTTTCATTAATCTACCTCCTTTGCTAAATTTTCTAAAATTTCTACATTATTTAACTTTAATAAATATTTACTTGGCAATGAAATTTTTGACTTTTGTAATCCACTTCCACAAATAATTCTATCTACTTCCATTACCTTAGGATCAATAAAAATCTTCCATTCTTGAGGTAATCCAATAGGATTTATACTACCATATTCCATTTTAGTTTTTTCTAAAACATATTCTAATGGAGCGACTGATACCATTCGTGAATTTGTATATTTTCTAACTGTAGATGACATATTATACTTATATCCAGTTGGTACAAGAAGGGCGACATAACTTTTATTTTCTCCTCTCTTGCATTCACACACTAAACAATTAGCACCGGTTTTTGTATCAATATTGTAATGCTCACATAATTTAATACCATCCATATATTTTGGATCTATTTCAGCGACTAAAATATTCTTTTGATCTTCTTTAGAAAATACGCTTTTTATACAATTATAAGTAATTTCAGCAATTAAATCTTTATTTTCTTCTATTTGTTCAAAATTTAAATTATTATCCATAAATTCTCCTTTCATTTATCAGTTTTACATCTAATATAATTATACTATATTTAAACATTTATTGATAGTAATGTTAAACTTTCTTTATTAAATCTTGAGTCTTTTTTGTTAGGAATTATTTGTAATATAGCATTATTTTGATTTAGTCCTTTTAAATTAATAGAATCAATATTTAAATTGTTTTGTTTAATCTTATAAAATTCACTTAACGATTTAATATAATTATCTATATCATCTTTTGAATTATAATTAGAAAGCACTAAACTTTTATCATTAGAATTAACTACTAAATCAAAGCAATTCTCTCTAAATAAATAGCCGATATTATTAATTTCTTTTTTGTTAATATTAATTTTCTTAATAGATACATTTTTCTTTTTATCGACTTTAATGCTAATATTATCAATATATTTAAATACTAATTCTTGTTTTTGTTCTTTAGATAATTTATCCCATAAATGATTTTTTCTAACATAATATGATTTATTTTTTATTTGTTCTAATTGTTTTAAATTATATATTAATTTCATTTCATTTTTATGATCTTCTGTACTTTCTTTTATAGTTAAATTTTTAATTTTTTCTTCAGTTATTTTCCTTTGATTCTTAATAAAATCTAATTCATCTTTTAATTCTATTTCTTCCAAAATTCCATCTACAAAGGCACTCTTAATTCTTTTTTCTTTGGTATTTAATTCATCAATTATTTTATTACATTTCTTTAATTCTTTTTCAGTATCTTGATATAAATAAGGTTTATAAGTATTATCAATTAATAAAAAGAAATCTAACATATCATCTAAAAAATTAATCATTTGTTTTTCAATTTTCTTTTCACTAACTCTCGTTTTACAATTAGCACATTGATAATAACAATGTTTTTCTCCTGTATGACTTTTACTAGAACAACCACCCATGATAGTACCACACTTTGGACATTTGATACTTTGCATAAAAATATAAGTCTGTTTTCTTTTATAGTTTTTAAGATTCTTTTGTTTTTGTATTTGAGCTATATTAAATACTTCTTCTTCAATAATTGCTGGAGCAACTCCAATAAACTTTTGTGATTCTTCATCACTAACTGTTTTCCTATGAACATAATTACCAATATATATTTCATTGGATAGTATTCTATCAACTAAAGTAGGTATCCATTTTCTATTTAATGCTTTTTCTTCATTTAATAATTTAGTGATAGCGTTAGCTGCAACGCCTTTAATATATAAATCAAATATTCTTCTAATAACTTCACTTTCAATATCATTAACGACTAATTTTTTATCAACTTTATCATATCCAATAGGTGAGCGTCCTACAAAATGACCTTTCTTCACAGCACCAATCATACCAAATTTAGTTCTTTCACTTGTTCTTTCGATTTCTAGTTGAGCAAGAATAGTAAGCATTCTAATAAAAAACTTGCCATTAGCAGTCGAAGTATTAATATCTTCACACATACTTTCTAAACTACAATTATTTTCTTCTAAAAAGGTACATATCTCTTCTAAATCTTTGATAGAGCGAGTAAGCCTATCTAACTTATAAACAATTATTTTGTTTATCTTGCCATCTTTTATATCTTGAATCATTTCTTGAAAAGCAGGTCGATTCATATTTTTAGCACTTATTCCTGCATCTTCATACACCTTATACACTTCATAATTTTTGTAATCACATAGTTTCAACATTCTTTCTTTTTGCTCATCTAAACTATGACCATTCCTAAATTGATCTTCTGTTGAAACTCTAGGGTAAAGTCCTACTACAAATTTTTTGTCATGCATATTTTTTCTCCTTTCCTATAATTTTTAACGACAAAAAAACAAGGAAGAATTTCCCTTGTGTTAAGAACTTCAAAATAATTCAAATATACGATTATCTAGAATTTTCGTATATTACCATAATACCACATTTTTTTAGGACATGCAACGGACACAATTTGAAAATTATATCTAAAAATGTAGGTTTGTCAAACAAAAGTTACAAAGGTAACGACAAACCAACGATAAGATTATTTTAAGTTATTAAAATAATCACGAAGCCATTCCTTAGGAGATTTCCAATTTAAAGGTTGCATGGGAAAATTATTATATTGATTTAAATAAACTTGCAACTGTTTATTGGCATCTTCTAAGGAATAAAAGCGATGAGACAAATAAAAACGTTCATTATCCTTTCTATGACTTCGTTCTACCTTACCATTGTGTTTAGGGGTGTAAGGTTTAATGATGTCATGATGGATACCTGCTTTTTCTAGGCCATGTTCAAATATTGTCTTATCATTTGGATCTTTACTTAGCAATCTTTTGGTGAATTCAGGACCATTATCTGTTCTTATCGTATAAATTTTAAAAGGAAATCTTTTTATGACTTCTTGCAAGAATTTGTAAGAAGTATAAGTAGATTTTTCTCCATAAATTTTTAGATAACGAACCCGACTGAATTCGTCGATTGCTGTATATTGGTACAATTTGAACTGACCTACTATACATCTTGTAGGAACGGTTTTCACATCTATCTGTATTCGTTCTCCAGGAAAAGTCATCTGTACATAAGGTTTAGACTTTCGTTTCTTCTTTTTCTTTGGGGTATTAAATTTAAGTTCTAGTTTTTTTAATTGATGATACAGAGAAGAACAACTTCTTGTATATCCTTTTTGTTTTAATTTCACCCAAAGAACAACTAAACCTGTATCCTTATTTTTCTTAAACATATCTTTGATGAGTTTTATCTCATCTTGGGTATGTTGATTCGGATGACTTTTCGGTCTTTTACTCTTATTTTCCAGAGAACGAATATTACCATCGTATCGATTCTTCCAACGATAGATATATTGTCTATTTGTGTTATAAACACGAGACGCTTTTGATACGCCATGTTGATCGGCGTATTTAATGAGAGACTCTCGGTATCTCATTTGCTGAGTAATTTTTGATTTACTCACAGTTTATCAATCCTTTCCAAAAATTTTGTTGGTTGGGTTTGACAAACCTACACTGTGCGATTTTTTCTCCTTTGTCACACTTCTATCTTAATCGCACACACAATTTGAAAATTATATCTAAAAATAACTATTTACCCCTTATGAATAAAGGAAAAAAACAAATTTTAATTTTTTTGTTTAATAGTTTAAAAACAGCACTATTATCTAATTTTTTTAAAGTAGATTGCTACACATCCATATTTTTCTACTTCTTCATTTGTATAGTATGGTGTATCATCTACAACAGCTTGTGGACTATCATATCTATCTTTAAAATCTTTTTCAAAAGTAGCAGAATACATTTCCAATAAAGTTTTATAATATTTTAAATCAGTTACTAATACTTTGATTATCTCTTTCTCTAATGGTCGCTTATAAAAAGTAATTGTATCCCCAATTTGTATTTGTTTACGCTTTTCATCATTTAACCTATATTCAATATCTTTAATATCATTTGCAATCATATCAAAAGGTTCTTCATTTAATCTCATATCATGATTTCTCATAAATAATCACTCCTTATGACAATTATACCATTAATTTGATATTTCTTCTAACAATGTATTTATAATTTTAGTTAGTTCAGTTATTGTAATAGTATCTGATAAATCTTCATTATATAGATTTGAATCATTATAATAACAAAGTAGAACTATACCTTGGGTATTATTACTAATGATAATCTTATGTGGTTCATTTAATCCTAAATTAGAGTTATTAAAGACGATATTCTTTCCTGCAACATATTCTATATTTAGTTTGGTAATATTTTTAATTCTTAATATCTTATTTTTTATACACAAAGGAAATTCTAAAATTTCTATGGACACATTCATTATATATACTCACCACCTTTGCAAAGAAAAAAGTCCATAATATCAAGTATTACGAACTTTTACTAATCTCTCGCACAAAGGTGTGCGTAAAATTCAATATGGGGCGAAATATGGGGATCGAACCCATGCATACCGGAGCCACAATCCGGCGTGTTAACCACTTCACCAATTCCGCCATTTGTAGTAATAGAATAACAAATATTTGCTTAAATTGCAAGTCTATATTATAATGTATTCTAGGAGTGATATAATGATAACCCTGGATATTATCATGACTTTTGCAAGACAACTAATGAATTTTATAGAAGATGTAACCACTTTTTTTGGTAATTTATTTTCGGATACACATACTTTTTTAAATAGATTCCTAAGTGACGATATCATTTTAATATTTGGCATTCTAATCGCCGCTTTCTTAGCGACACTCGTTTTTAGAGCCGTTATTAACAAAAGATAAAAGAATAGCAAGCCAACGCTATTCTTTTTCTATATACTCGTTTAATGGTTTAACGCGATATTGTAACTCAGGCATTTCACTTGTTGAAACAAAGCCACTACGAGAATTGATTACATCGGGAATACGATTTACAATATCTGCACAAGTAAGTTCTACAGTACAAGGCTTATTTATAATCATCGTTGTATTTGGTTCTCCCTCAATCGTCCAAGCATTGACATCAAACTCTTCACTATTGTAAACCTTACCAATGCATTCTGCTTCTATCGTAATTCCTTCTTTTGTTGTTGCGGTAACAACAGCACTCATTCCTGTTGCATCTCCTGCCTTAATAGTCATATCAAGAGTACTTGATTCAATATCTTCATCGTTTGTTTGTGGTACACATTTTTGACTTATCGAAGTTAAATGAAGCCCTAACTTATCAATTAGCCAACCTGCTACATTCCACATATAACTTGGAGCAAACTCACGCGTTTCTATTAACTTTTGTCTTTCTGCTTCACTTATATTATCTGCGCTAGAAACATCACGATTAAACTCTTCTAGATTAAGACCTGCACCATGCGCACGAGCAAGAGCGATTCCATAATCCTCTACATTATAAGAACTACTTCCTTTTATTTTTATGATTCTATGAGTAGAAGAGGCTAAGTTGCTAATTAAACTGCCCCAAAAAATATCTTGATAACCACAACCTGTAATCGTAATTCCTCCTGCTTTTGCTAAACTATCTAATTCTTTAAATAAAGTAGGATTAGAATTACTTGCAAAAAATGCTTCTTCACAAGTTGTAATAGCATTTACATGACACTTTGCAACAATACGCAAAACATCTCCTAAATCATTTAATAAACTCATAGTCGTAACAATTGCAATATCAGGTTTTACTTCCATTAAACGTTCTTCTAAAGTAGCAATGTCTTCGACTTTAATATTTCGATTTGTAGTTTCCATAATAGAACCAATATCACTGCCAATTACTTCTTTAGAAACATCAAAGGCAAGAACGACTTCTGCTCCTTTCTCAATTGCATAACGCATTGTGTACTTAGACATCTTACCACACCCAATTTGGGCTACTCTAATTTTTCTTTCCATATTTTCATATCCCTCTCTATTCTATAATTTTATCAATTATTTTCATTTTGTAAATCTGTATAATAAATTATTTCCTTATTTAAACATCTAACCTATTTTAACAACATTATTTATTATCATACCCAATTTTTTTTATCAACCTTTTATGAACAGGTCTTATAAAGTACACAATATCATTTCCTATTGCTTCTTCAAAAGTAATCCACTTTACGCCTTTACTTTCATCTTCTCTATAAACTAAAGGCATTTCATCATCAGCCTCTAACAAATATACAACATCTAAATGCGTATGGGCTGGTATATACTTTCCTCTTTTCACATGCCCAACAATTGGAGAAGCAGAAATGGCAAAAATAGAATCGTCTAAAACTTTGGTTTTTTGACCAGTTTCTTCTTCTACTTCGCGAACTGCAACCGATAAAAGATTTTCTTCACCATCTGCGTGGCCACCCGGAAAAATCCAAGCGTCATAAATATTATGATATACAACAAGCATTTTAGTTCTATCTTTATTTACTACAAAAGCAGAAGAAGCAAAATGTCCAAATTCATTTTCTCGAGTCAAAACATCATCAAATCTATCAATCCATTTTAATAAATACTCTTTGATTTTTACTTCCTCTTCATCAAAAGGTACATAATTTACTATTTGTTCTCTTAAATTCACTAGGTTTCCTCCTCATATAATTTTATCCATCCAAGTTTTAACCATAAATCTAGTTCTTCATAACATCCTACATCAGTACTTGGCATTTTTAAAATTACTAGTTCAATATCTTTTTTATAAACCAATTTTTGAGATAGTCCAAAAAGCAATTCTGCATATGCCTCATATCCAATATATCCTAGTTTTCCATTCTTATCTTCATTCATTATAAATAACATATCTGTTTTGGTGATGTTTTCTAAAAATTCAGTATGTACATTTGGGTATAATTCCATAAATCTTGAAACTTCAATCGTTTTTGGATAATCTAATACTTCATAGTTCTTACTTTCAAAAAAGTCTATCCATTTATTCACTTCTTTTTGAAGTTTAGCACTCCCAGCAATTACTACTTTTTTCATACTTGTACCCATTTACTTATCATTAGTATTATTTGAAAAATCCATATAATACATAATTTCTTTATTTAAACTTTTAGCATATTCAATTTCACTTTTTGTACTACTTCCTATATAGTTATCTACATTGACAACTAGAATTGCATCCGAAATTTTAATCCTTTCATAATGCATTTTACCAAGTATGTTCATTTCTTCTTCTGTATAATTATCTTTATCTCCATTAATAGGAAATATAGGTAATAAAACACAATTTCCTTCAAGTTCTAATTTAAGTGCAATTTCTTCCATTTCCCTTTGAAATCTTAAACTCCCACAAACGGTTATAACCTTCATAAATACCTCCTAATCTGTATCCTCTAAATCTACGTTTTCTTCCCGTATTAAATCTGCAAATACTTCCTTAAATCTAGCAATTTCTTTCACTTTTGCATCTTCATATATATTTCTAGCATTACAAACTGCTTTATACACGTGCTTTATTTTTACTTCACTTTCATTATCAAAAAGTGCATAACTGAATGCGTTTTGTAATATTGTTAAACAAATATCGGGATACCTTGCTGCTACTTCATATACACGTTTATATTCATCAGTCATCTCTACAATAAAAGCCATAATCTTTTCTTTAATGAAATCGGTATAATTTAGTTTCACGCCAATTTTTTTCTCTAGTTTTGGATAAGTTCCCATTAAAATTTTGACAGTAGTTGGCTGATCACTTTCCATTACATCTACCTTTTGGAAACGACGTAAGAAAGCCCTATCACGTAAAATATATTGTTCATATTCTTCTGTAGTTGTTGCCCCTACCATTTTAATAGCACCACGATCAAGTCCAGATTTCAACATATTAGCAAAGTCAATTCCACCATTCTGGGCTGTATTTTTATTTACCAAAACATGTGTTTCATCAATAAACAAAATTGTCTTATCACGAGTTTCTAACTCTTTTACTAGTAAATCAATTCTATTCTCTACTTGTCCTTCACTAATACTAGAACCAAGTAAAGAGGTAATATTAATTTTAATTAGTTCCCAATCCTTTAAGACATCTGGAACCAAACCCTTTTGAATACGATAAGCAATTCCCTCAACAATCGCCGTTTTACCTATACCAGGTTTTCCTACTAAAAGAGCACTTTTTTCAGGAGTAAGTAATATAAGCATACATTGCTTTATCTCATCCTCTCTTGCTATCGCGGGATCCGTAATAAATTCTTTTTTAGTAAAATTCTCCCCATATCGTTCTATCATACTAATTTTTTCTTCATTCATAGTATTCACCATAATTATTGTATCATAACCAAAAAAGAAGAACAAAAATAATTCTTCTTTTTCCTTAAATTTTACATTCTTTGATAGTCATCTAGTTCTGTACAGTAGTTGGGTAATGCATACCCTTTATCATGTAATTCTTCACATACATCCTCTAAATCCATATTTTTAAATTCGACATAATTATCATACTTCTTTTTATTCTCTAATAATTTATCATACGTTTTTTTACTCATATGTAAAACAATCCCAACATTATCTCCATTAACATAGATGGTTTTATCTCTCAAATCTTGTAAAAACTTTTCAAAATAATCCTTTTTATAGGTAAATCTTTTTACATAATACCAATAATATAGCACTTCATAACCATGACGATGATTTATATTTTTATTGGCCTCTATTTGATAATAAGAATCATTGTATTTGTATTCAAAATAAATCTTATTTCCTAAAGTATCATCAATTTGTATTTCATCTCTTTCTAAATTCCATTCAAGAACCAAATTATCTTGCATTTCATAGGTATAAGAAGCCGTTGCATTTTTATCACTATTTTCATTGTAAACAATTGTAGTACTCGCAAATTCCAAAGCACAAATTCCTGTACCGATTCCCAACAACACAAAACTGACTAAAGAGACAATGAGTAAAATTCCTACCTTATTTTTATGATCAAAAATAAAGTTAAATAAGAAAATAAAAGCAATAATCCCAATAACAAATAAAGCAATTAAAATAAGATAAATTCCAAAATAGAACACTCCTTTAATAAAGAAATAAGCAGCAATTCCAAGTGTCATAGCCATACCAATAACAAAACAAGCAATACCAAATAAGAAAAATAACAAAATAAATTTCATAAACCAAATGCAGACTTTTGTTAAGGCATCAATAATCCCCCAATTTTGACGTTCTCTCTTTTCTTTATAAACAATTTTTTCTTTACCTTTTTTTTCTTCTTTATTCACCTGTTTACTTTCTTCTTTATTTTCCTTCTTAGAATCTTCCTTTTCTTCAGATGTAAATATACTCTCGTATTCTCCATTCAAATAACGGCTTTCAAAAATTTTAATAAACAACAGAATAGCAAAGATTAAATAAGCACATTCCAAAATAAAATTCCACACACCAAACAATATATGAAAACTAGTATTCCCAAAAGAAGAAAAAATGCCTCTTCCCATACTTCCAATAATTTCAAAAGGAATTTTACATACTGCAATAATTAAAAAGATAAAAATCAATTCTATAACAAATTTGACAATTTCATTAAAACTTTTATGTGCAAACACAGAAATAATTCTATCAAATATATTTATAAAACTATCTACTAAACTACTAATTCCATCATGCTCTTTTCCATTAGGATTTTTAATTTTATAAGCACTCAATAAGTCTCTTGCTAACTCATCAATATTTCCCATAGATTTTACGGCCTCTTCTTCACTAGAGCCTTTTTTAATTTTTTCTTCAATGTAACCTTCATATTCACTTAAAATATCTTCTATTTCACTTTCTTCTAAAATAGATAATTTCTTACGCAAACTCTCCAAAAACTTTTCTTTACTCATTTTTCTCACTCCCTTTAATAAAATCATTTACACTACTTGCAAAATTATTCCATTCTTTCTTTTGTTCTTTCGAGCGTTTCTTCCCAAGTGCTGTTATATGATAGTATTTTCGTATAGGTCCTTCCTTCGATTCTTCCAAATACGTTTCAAAATAACCTTCATTCGTTAATCGTTTTAAAATCGGATAGATAGTGCCTTCGTTTACATCTACAATTTTACTTACTTCTTCAACAAGTTCATAACCATATTTATCCTTCTTTTCAACAATTAAAAGCACGAGTAGTTCCAAAACACCCTTTTTAAATTGAGTATTTATAAACATCACCTCATAGCATTATATTACAACCAGTACTATGTTATGTCAAGTACTAAATAAAAACTAATATTTTAGCAATTAAAAACAACTCTTTTTAATATTGGTTGCTAATTACTAGAAAAGAAAAAGTTTATAAGACAGTATCGCCTTTTTTAAACTTAAACCTATATTTTATTGTTTATCCTATAATTGGATATTCTCCATAAAGAAAAAAAGAAAGTGACCTTCACTTCCTATTCTGTTCTAAGCGCAATAACTGGGTCTTTCTTACTTGCTATTTTAGCAGGCAACGCTCCTCCAATTAAAGTTAAAACTAAACTAACCATAATTAATATAATTGCATGCACCGGATTTAAAACCGCTACATTTTTTAAATCTGTTAAGTTATATAGAACTTGGTTGGCAGGAATTAACAAGAGTCTCGTAATCACAATTCCTAAAATACCACTAGACATACCAATAATAAAGGTCTCTGCATTAAATACACGAGAAATATCCTTTTTACGAGCCCCTAAACTCCTTAAGATACCAATTTCTTTTGTTCTTTCTAAAACAGAAATATACATAATAATTCCAATCATAATAGAAGAAACAATTAAACTAATGGCACTAAAAGCAATTAAAACTATTGTAATGGCATCCATAATACTTCCAGACAAAGAAGAAATAATTTCGGCTTGGTCTGTATAAACAACTTGTTCTTCTACTGACTTTCCTTCATTATATTTATCTAAATAAGCAAGCAAATCTTCTTTCGCATTAAAATCTCTTGGATACACTTGAATCATAAAGGGAACTGCTTCATCTCCTAAATACGCAAGTGTCTTTGTTTTTAATTCTTGCCCTTCTTCTGTTGCTAAATCAAATGTTTCTCCCGTTAACACATTATACTTAGCATTTGATTGTGCCTTGACAATTTTCGACTCTTTATTTACAGATATAATATAATCAATTAGTTTCTCTGTATAAGTCAAAGCAGAAGATTGTACATAACTTGGAAAATCATCTTTTAAACGTACGATTCCCACTACCTTTAAAGTCATTGTATCTTTATCTGTATAGAGTTTGTCTAAATCAGAATTTATCGTAAAGTAATCTCCAACCTTTACATAGTAGTTGTCGTTTAAGACTAATTTTATTTCACTATTTAAAATATCTTCAAAACTTATATTTTCTTTTGTTTTATCAAGTCCTAATGCCTCTAGAATATCTTCTGTCACATGGTTCTTACTATCCACAATTAAAACAAGTTCTTCTTTTTCAGTTGCTTCTTTCCCTGCTAATATATCGTATTTTTCAGCAATTACACTTTCTCTATCCGTATTCAAACTTTTTGGCACACTACCCATATTGTTTCCAATAGAAAGCATTTTTACTTTTCCATCAATCTTATTAATCAAATTAAGCCCTATGTAACGATTATAAGAAATCCCACTCACGATATTAGAATCTGATGCTTCAATATATTCCACATACTCTTTTGTAATATTATTTTTATGAGTAAACGTCTCTTCCATAGTTTTATCTGGAATCACATAATCAACGCTTGGATAATCTTCATCTGTCGTTTTCACAGAATTTTGCATATCATTCATAGTTTCTTCATCTAAATTCATGGCTTGACTACTTATAATAATAGGCATAGAAGAAAGTGTATTTCTCTCAAAAATATCAATTTGGCGATCAAAACCATTAGATAAACTTAAAATAGAAGCAATACCAATAATTCCAATACTAGATGCAAATGCAGTTAAAATAGTACGCCCTTTTTTTGTTTTGATATTATTTAAACTCAAATTTAATGCTGATAAAAATTTCATAGAAGTACGTTTAATTTTATATTCCTTATCGTCACGTTCTTTTTCTTTTATCGGATTAGAATCATTTAAAACTTCTCCATCACGCATTTCAATTACACGATTAGCATAACTTTTGGCAAGATCTGGATTATGTGTAACCATAATCACTAATTTATCTTTAGCAATCTCTTTAATGAGTTCCATAATTTGAACACTAGTTTTAGTATCGAGAGCGCCAGTAGGTTCATCTGCCAAAATAATATCAGGATCATTTGCAAGTGCTCTTGCAATAGCAACACGCTGCATTTGCCCCCCAGATAATTGATTTGGCTTTTTATGAATATGCTCTTTAAGTCCAACACGTTCTAATACTTTTTTTGCTTTATTATGTCTTTTCTTTTTAGAAATGCCACTCAAAGTCATTCCCATTTCCACATTGGCTAAAATACTAATATGAGGAATTAAATTATAACTTTGAAAAATAAAACCAATACAATTATTTCGATAAGCGTCCCAAGTTTGATCCTTAAACTTTTTTGTAGAATGAGCATTAATAATTAAATCTCCAGAATCATAACGATCCAAACCACCTACAATATTTAAAAGAGTCGTTTTTCCACTACCACTTGGGCCTAAAATCGCAACAAACTCATTTTTACGAAACTTTAGATTTACGCCTTTCAATGCTTGCTGCGTAAAATCACCTGTTGTATAACTTTTTTTAATCTCTTTTAATTCTAACATTTGTCTCTCCTTTTTCGACGACTATTACATATTTATGCCGATTGCCTTCCATTATACACCTATTTTTTTAAAATGCAAATCACGAAAATAGAAAATTACCCTAGGAAAAAAAGCAAAATTTTCCTAGAAGAAATAGTAAAATTTCTTAAACGAAATCTCGAAAAGTAATTTTTTTATAATTTTTACACCAGTGAAAAAAGAGATTGAATAAAAAAAATAGTACCCAAAAGAAAAAATTTTTATCAAATCCTTTCCAGAAAAATTTACAGTCCAAAATAGACATGCTATAATCTATACTGTAAAAAGAAAGAGAGTTTGATAAATATGGAAGAAAGTTTAGTTAAAAAAATCGTAGAAGGTACTTTAATTGTATTATTTCTGTTAATTGCAATTATATTTTATTACAAATTTGACTTAGAAAATATTTTTTATGAAAAACAAATCAAAACCATTACCCAAACAGATATAGAAACAAATAGAGCACTAGATTATTCTGGAAAAAAGGCAGGAGAAGGAATTAAAAATGTTACTACTAAAGAAGAATGGGAAAACACTTATGTAACAGAATACATAACTGTAACTCCTGTAAATATTACCAAAACAAACGTTTATAGTCTTGCCAATTGGGCAGATCATTATACCAAACGTCGTACTGGTGGTGCTGGTAGAAAAAGACGCTCTGTTCAAACAGAGTTATTTGATTACGATGATAATTATAGAAGATATTATGTTATCGAACTAGAAGATGGAACAAATATACTTGCTCAAATGAATCGAGGAATTGCAAATAAAATTGCAAAAGGTGAAACAATAACGCTTCCACTTGGAAGAAAAACAGGATTATCTAGTACTGCCAAAAATATGCTTTCTACTATAATAGAAGAAAAAAATATATCAGATACTTATGTTTTATATACTATTGATGACGAGTGGTCAAAAAATAATGCTACAAAACTATTTTTTATAAAATTTGGTGCTTCTACCGTTTTATTCTTTGCACTCTCAGTTGGATTTTTAACACTTGTAGATAAATTCATATTCAAAGAAGACTAAAACAAGCGGAATCCTTTTAAGGATTCTTTTTTACACAAAAAAACCTTCGAAACTTATTAAACGATTGTTAACATAAATTGATTATTTTCTCTTCATATTCTCCTAGTAGAATATCTTTTTCTAATTCATTCATTTCTTTTGTTTTATTTTGTTTCCACACCCAGTCACTCCTAAAAGCATAACCTAACAAATCAAAATACCTAATATTTTCTTGTTCATAAATTCTGTTCTTCCAACTTACCTATTTACTAAAACTATTTTCATAAATATCCATAAATGATGAAACAAATCTTGCTTGTTCTTGCTCTTCCTCTGTACCTGTTGTTACTTGCCAACCATATATTCCATATTTTTTATAATTCAAATTATTTAAAGAAAATAACTTAAATTCTTTTTGAATTAGTTTTATTCCTGTAGAATACTCTTCCTTTAATTTTTTAAATGCCCTACTTGGATTTTTAAAAACGGCATAACCATATTTATTGGCTCCAATATCAAAATCCAAACTTTTGCTTGTAAAGAATTCAATAGCAACATTACCTTTAATATTGCCTTTTCCTACAATATATTCTTGTGAATATTTTAAATTTGAATTAATGATTTCTTTAATTACTACACACCCAATAATAACGCAAAATAAGATACCAACTATTATAAAAATTTTTTTCATAAAATCTCACTCTCTAAATATAGGATAGCATATATTTATACGTTTTTATAATACTTTTGTAATTTTATCCCTACTTATTTAATTCTAGCATAGAAAAAGTAGACAAGAGTTTCTTCATATCTACATTTACCATATCACTTCGCTATCTAAGAGGAGTTACTTATAACAATAAAACTCCCTAAAATAGGGAGTTTATTTTCTAATGGCGCCCGATGTAGGACTCGAACCTACGACCTAACGGTTAACAGCCGTGCGCTCTACCGACTGAGCTAATCGGGCAGTACATTTAGATTATATATTATATATATATCCAATGTCAACCAATTTATACCATTTTTTATAGAAATTGTTCAAAAAAATCTACTTCAATTCTAATTTTAAATTGGAAGGAAATAATTCATAATCGCAATCATTAATAACTCCCAAAATATTTTCTAAATCTACATCACTATATTTAGGAAGACGCATATCTTCCGGAATAATCATAGATATATCTTCAAATCTTCCATACTCTACAGTAAGGTCTGGATCCCATAAATAATCTTCACCAAAATCAACAAAATTAGTCGTAAAAGTATTATGTATCAAATCATAATCAAATTGAATCACAAATTCTTCTTCTACACCATGACTCACAGTAGTATACATATACGTTTGAGTTTCTACTTTACGAACTGCTTTTGAAGAATTTTTCTCCACTTTATTACCATTTTTATCATAAAAGAACGTTTTTACAATGGACTTAGTTGATTTGTCTACAAAATAATAATGACGTTCCTCACTTGGATCTACATTTGGCATATCTGTAATTAACCATAAAGATTCTTCTTTATATAAAGAAACTTCATCTAATTTAGAATTAATCTTATTATTAATATCATCCGCAGTATTAACAGTCCACTTAAAAAAACTTTTTGCTTTGTCTTTCAAATCTTCCGTAGAATAACCGCTTGTATTCTCTTCTTTAGCCTCAACTTCACTAGGATTTACTGCGACTATACAAAGAGAAAGCATTAATGCACGCATTACTTTCTTTTTATCCATAAAATAACCTCTTTTCAAAGCATATTGTACTGATTTTTTAATAAAAAATCAATACTTAACAATTTCTACTTACCAATGGAATTATATTAATAGATAAATCATTTAAAATAGAATGATTAGTTTTGTTCACAGTTTCCATAGTGCTTTCTTCTACTATTTTATCATCAATAAGTAAACTTTTTTTCATAGAACTTATAACTTCTTCATAAGTCTCATTTAATTCTTCTATTTCTTCTTTTATTCCATATAACTTTTTTCTTAAAATCCGATATCTTTGTCTTCTCATTTCGTCTTCCATCATAATCCCTTCGTTTTTTCCTCTATATTATTAAATATATGAGAAACTTCCTTTGCCGTTCTACGATAATTATCTAAATTTTTCTCTAATACATATAAATTATCATTATGTATTTTAGTTACAATCCTTTTTTTCTGTACTAAATCATCTGTAAGTTCTAAAAATACCTTCTTATTCCCAGTTTCAAAAGTATCATTCATTTTTCCTAAGACTATCTTTACTTCATCAAAAGATAAATCGATATTATTTTTATACATAACAAGTTTCTTTATACTATCTTCTAATTGTACCTCATCAATAAAATTCATATTATCACCCAATAAATTCACTAATATCCGTTTCTTTTATTACTTCTAAATTCAACTTAGAAAGTTTATATTGAATATTTTTTTCAATTTCTTCTATTTGGCCAAATATCTTCTTTAAATTTTCCTTTACTTTTTGTACATACTCTACTTCCCTTATTAATTCTTGTCTATGATTTTCTAAAATTTGTTTTTCTTTCGGACAGAAACTTAAATTTAAACGATTATAAGAAGAAATAACATTTTCTAATTTAGCAATATAAGTATCTATATGATACAAAGTATCTTCTTTTAAATCTAAATTAAATTCTAACTTATTCCCAATTTTTTCATAACTTTCTACCATATATTTATATACATCTTTTATAGAAAGTATTTCATTTTGCATAGTATCTATTTTGTTTTTTTCTATCAAAACATTATCAAAAAATCTCTCTGCATGATTATCTTGCCAATAAGAAGAAATATTATTTAATTCATTATAAAAATTTCGACAATCTTCTTCATAGTTTTTTAACTTTTTAGAAATCATATCTAAATAAGTTTTTAAATGATTTACTTTTATTTGCATAGCCATCACTCAATTTTCCCTAATATATAAAAAATACGAAAATCCGTATTTTTCATATATTAAGAAAAAATTATTTTTTCTTAAATTAATTTCCTGCAAAAGCAGCAGCAATTCTACCTTTAGTATCGCCATATCTTTCGATAGTATTTTTAATGGCTCTATCAGAATCAGTAGTAATGGTTTGTACTGCAGAATCAATATTATTTTTAATTTGATTTAATGAATTGATTAAATTTTCAGCCTGAATATTTGCATAATCCAAAAATCCACTTGTTTGAACAGCACTCACTGCATTTCCCAAAGCAACTTTAGCATTCTCTGCAATGACTGGTAACTGATTTAATACAGTTGGTGTATCCACTTCATCAATTCCTTGAATACCATTAATATTTTCTAAAATAGAACTTGTCTCCATTTCTTTATTAATTGTTGAAAAAGTTACAGTATCATAAGTACCACCTACAGTAGCAGCCCAAGCAGAACCTGCAGAATTCATGGAACGAACAACCGTATCAAAAGTAGTATTAGAACCCTTAATCAATTGATCAACAGTAGGTTTAAAAGAAGTATTAAAAAAATTTTGTGCATCTGGACAAGCCCATTTGTCAGACATTCCTCCTACAAAATCATTTTGCATCTGATTACCAATTGCATTAATCAACTCTTCATACGCATTTTTCACCTTACCAATGGATTCGTGAACTATTCCTTGATTATATCCTGTTCCTGAACTTACTAATGACATCTCAATTCTCCTCTCTATGATAAATATCTTATCTATTTTTATTATAACAAGATATTCTTATTTATTACAATAATATTTACGTTAAAATTTACACTTGCTCTAGTAACTTTTCTAAATCTTTTTTCATATCCTCAATTTTTAAATACTTTTTTTCGGGATAACAAGTAGTAGCACGTTCTATAATTTCATTGACTAAAGATGGTACCTCAAATAAAAGTAAAGGATTTCTTTTCTTTGCGATATATAAATCTTCTCCGCTTAACCCCTCAAATGCCTTTTTCCCACTTAAAAGTTCATAACAAATAACACCCAAAGCATAAAGATCAAAAGAAAAACTTACTGGCTTTTTATCAAGTTGCTCTAAAGAACAATATCTTTTCGTTCCAAAAATCACCTCATCTCCAACATGTCTAGCATTAGCAAAATCAACAACATAAATACATTTTTCTGAATCAATTATCAAATTAGACATTTTTAAATCACAATGAACAATTCCATGTTTATGAATTTGTTCTATTTTTAAAACCAAATCATAAAAAACTCTTATTTTTTCTTCATAAGAAAAAGAACAATTAGATAAATCTAAGCCATCAATATATTCATAAACAATCGTATAATTTTCTTTCAAATCATACTCTATAATCTTAGGAATAAAAGAACAATTTACTAATGCCTCATTCATATGAACTTCTTGTTGCATCATTTCCTTTAAATCCTTATCATCTTTATTCAATGCTTTTACAAAATAAAACTTACCTTCTTTCAATGCTTTAAAATAGGTAAAATTTAAAGACTTCTTTTTTTCTAAAATTGTATACATTACATCACCTAAACTTTTTAACACTAAATTCATTATACTGTATGACTTTAAAAGGAATATCTAATTTACTTTCTAATTCCAAATTTAATTGCGAAATTAATTTATCTAAATCTTTTTGTTGTTGTTCATGACTAAAATCCCATTCTTCATCCGTCATATTTTCATGATAAAATTCATCATATCTAAGCCCTATTAATAACGCATTCATAGGAGCAAAATAAGAAGGAATGTCTGGTCCAAAATTTGTAAGACCCACTTCACCTCTTGTTTTTTCTGTCTCAACAATAACACGAGATAAAATATTTTTAATATAGTCTTTCATTTTTTCATCTACTTTATAATTTTCCTCTACCATTTTTTCTACAAAAAAATCTCGTTCCTCTTTTGTAAGTCTTTCTAAAAATAAATTATTACGAATATAAAAATATTGCATAACACTAGAACCAAGATACTGATAAACATCCATATCTTCTTCTTTTACTTTTTTATATTTTAACTCACTATATTCTAAATAAGCATCATATCTCTCTAAACCTAAATACTCACTAACATAAACATTTAATAAAATTTGTAAATAAGAATAAAGTTGTAAATAACTAGTAAGCGTATCTTCATCCATATTTTCTAAAAAAGACACATCCTGTACAGTAAATCTAGATTCTATCTGTTCTTTTGTAATAACTTTCATCTACTTACTTTCTCCTCCTTTTGCAATGGAAAAATTTTCAATTCACGAATAGAAAATTCTCCTTTATTTTGTAAATCAATATAAGGAATTAAATATCTTTCTCCCCAAGAACTTACAACAAATCCATCATTGGTAACTGAAGTAACAGTAACGGCATGTCCCCCTTCTCCTTCACCCCAAGTATTAGTGGTTACATAAGGAGCATTTCCTAAAGGAATCATTCTTATTTCTTGCTTTCCTTTATAAATTCCTAGAGAATACTGGGTAGTATTTTCTCTAATATCTTTTTGAATTTGATTTGCAATATTTTGCATTGCCTCATCTGAAATAAATTGATTTTTAACCAAAGTTGTACTTGATGTAAAATCCAAACCTTTTGAATTTAAGTATGGTTTTAATATCGAATCATTAATGCCATTAGAAGTTGACATATAAATTTGTTTATCCGCATTTAGAATAGGACGATCAAATAAATCCCCTTTAAATGCATCAAAAGAAATAACATGATGATCTTGAAACAAACTTCCCCCATTTTGAACGTCATTTGCATATAAATACAAATCCAAAAGTAACTCACTTTCATTAAGATTCATATTTCCAATTTCATCGGTATAATACATTGAAAAACCAAAATATTCATGAAAAGAAGATGGATTATCTCGAAAAGTAGAAAAAATTTCACTAGCAACACTAGCATAAGAACATGCCCCCGTATTGTTAATTCCAGATAAAATAACACTAGCATCTCTCTTAGAATAGCCCATATTCGTTAACTTTTCTTTCAAATAAAAATACTGTTGCGTCCCAAATTTTATTAAAGCATCTCCACTTACTTTTCCCGCTTGCTTCTCGATCAAATGTGAGCCCTTAGAGTCTTCATAATAGTAAAGATTATTTAGACCCGCTTGATCTACTCCATATGTTCCAGCAATAGAATATAGAGAAAAGAAAGCGTCTAATTTACTCGATATTTTACGACTATTCTGTGCTAAATCACGTAATCTTTGAGTTAATTCTTTATTTTTCAAATCTTTTATACTTTGTTTTATTTTACTTACCTTTATTTTATCTTCCTTAATAGCATACAAAGTATTATAATCTGGTGGAAATGGTGATACATTGTACAATTTTTCTGTGGTATCATATATTTTTTCAGTAGTTTCTATATTATCCAATTTTAAAGTAGTATCACTATCATTTAATTTTTCTGTAACTTCAATTCCCTGATTAAGTTTCTGTGTTATTTCCACATCCTCAGATTTTTCAACAGTATCTATAGAATTATTTTCTATTTGGCTTTTACTTTCATTATTAAATTTATTTATCTCCGTTTTTAAGATATTTTGATTTTCAGTTTGGATATGTAATACACTATCATCCGATGCCTCTACATTATCTTTTGTACTCTCAGAAAAAATACTATCTACATTATTATTCACTTCACTAGTTGCAGTCTTATTAAGCCCATTAACTATCAAAGAAGGACTATTCATTATTCCTCCTGTAATCGCTCCATATATAGCACTCTTAGAAGCATTCTTTGTAACTTCTTCCAAAAGAAACTCTTCTTTAAAAATACCTGCTCGCATAAACGCATCTACATATTCTTGTGTTCCTTCTTCCACTCCTTCTTTTAACATTGCCTGAACAAATGTTTTTAAATTTGTTACATTCACATCACTAAGTCCCGGTATCGCTCCTAAGTATCTTTCGAGTAGTGCTTCACTCGCTCCTGATAACACTCCATATATAACTGCCTTATCTTTACTATATCCTTCTACCATCGCACTATGATAACTATTTCCTCCTGCACTCACTCCCATACTTGCAGTCCCTACCATAGGTGTAAACGCCACACTTAATACTATACTCGGAATCATATTTCCAATACTTTCGCTTATTTCAAAGTTATTATCAAGTAAACCATTATAATTTTTGTTACTTTGTAGTCCTTCTAAAATATACATTGTCTCATAGTCATTAACAGAATAAACATCACTAGAAGTTAACCAGGAAGTTAGTCCTTCTGAAAAAATCTCCATTCCACTTACAAGACCTTTTCCAGTTGTTTTCAGATGATTATTAATGGTATCTACTGGATTTTCTTCCTCTTCTAAATGTTCTAAAAACTCTTTTGCTTTTGCTTCTCCATAGGTCTGATTGATTACACTTTCCATATCCACGAGATACTTCTTTGCACTCTCTTCCCCCTCTTTTTCATATAAATAATTGTACATTTTAGCAAGATCAGGATTGCTTTCAGAAGCATTCAATAAATTCGTAAGTTTCTCATAAATTTCTGCATCTACTACTGTATACCCTAATGCTCCACTTGCACGCATTTTTTCTAAAGGGGAAGCATTTGCAAACTCTTCTGTTCCTACTTTTACTTCCTCATAAGAATAATTTTTGTAATCTTCTTCATTTAATAAAAACCTATATCTTGCTATTTTCATTTCTTCTTCTGTTGTGCGTATCGCACTTAAAAGCAAGGCTTGATCACTCTTTAAAGAGGCAAGTTTATCTTTATATTCTTGATAATTCATACCAATCAATTCTTTTACTTGCACATCTAAAACATCATGTTCATAACTCTCTATTCCTTGATAAAGTACTTTAATATCAGCATCTTTTTCTTTACATAGTAAAAGAAGTTCTAAATAATCCATATTAGTTAACTCACTTTGGGTAAGTCCTAGTTCTCTTAACTTCTCTTCACTACAAAACGTTTGATATCCAATGAGGATTTCTTGTATTCTACTTTCTGTACTATTTTTTAAATTCAAATAACTGTCTTCATACTCTTGTAACTTCAATCGATTATCTTCTAAAAAATCTAAATCTATCTTTACAAGTTCTAGCATTTTTTTATATTCATCTATTTCTTTTCTTTTTTCGTTTTGATAAGAAACAGTTAAAGCATCAACTTCATTTAAATCCAACTTTACTGCATTTAATGCTACTTCTTTTGGAACATTTAATGTATCTATTAAAATATCAACAGTATCTATGTCTATACTATTTTGCAACGCTTTCTTTAACCCTTGCGTTTTTTCATAGTATTTATTACTAATAGGTCCCATGCTTGCGTTATTCAATTTATTTAAAGACTCTATATTAATATCCACATTTGCTTTTATTTTATCAATTCCGCTCATCTTTTTTAAATCCCCTTGCTTAATAACAAAACTTCCGTTCCATTCCGAATATCAATGTCAATAACTTGTTCATTACTTTTATAAATTCGAGTTGTATCCTTATTCATCAAGACATATTCTAAATTAGGATTTATAGGAATGTTACACAAATCACTTACAGACTTTAACAATAACTTCTCTACTCTCCATATAAGTTCAGAAACAGGAATAAAAACATCAAAATCAACGGATAGTTCTGGAACACATAAATGTATTAAAACTTTATTCTTCATCTTCCTCCTCCTTACTTACAAAATCAATAAAACGAGTTAATACTCCAATATTTTCCGAAACAAAATATCCCATATCGGTTTTATAATCCAAAGTCATTTCTTTTGAAATTGTGGATAAGCGTAATAAATTTTGATCCGAGATTCCTCTGCCTATCCATATACCATCACTTGTCGTAAAGATACTTGTAAACCAAGATTCAAAAGTATACGCTTTTAACTTACTGGCATCATCTAAAATAACCAATGAAATCCGTTCAGACTCCTTTATTAACTTCACAAATTCTGACCACTTTGCTGGATCTTTTAGTTTATTAATAAATCTATTAATACCGTAAACAAACAAAATTCCCTGTGCACTGCTTTGACTTTCGTTTAACTTTTTAATGTAAAGAGAAATTTGTTCTAAGACTTCATCTAATTTGCTTGTATAGTAATTTGGGTACTGTATCTTATCTAATTTCAAACTCGCTAAAGGATCAATTACTAATACATTCGTATTTGGTAGCATACGACATAAAGAAAGCAAACTTTTTAAAAACTTCTCTGTATTATAAAGACGATTAGAAGCAATCATATTTCCTAAATTAGAAAATAAATCTATAGTCACGACTTCTAATTCCTTTTTACTAATCCCAATTGGAATTTGATGAATAGATTTAAATTCTTCTTTGACATCCTCTAAGCGAACAACTTCTGGTAACACTGGAATTTTCTTAGCTTTTTTCTTATTCTTTTGATTTTGTTCTTCAATAAATTGTGCTAAATAAGAATTTAAAATATTCTCATCTTCTTGAATGCTACATACTTGAAACTCATGAATTCCATCGTTATTTAATAGTCCTCTTCCCTTTATATCCCGCGGAGTTACCCTAGTACGCACACCAAAAACAGAAATGTAATCACTACTATCTTTCAACTTAAAGGCATAGACATTTTTACAATTTTGAGTAATCTTACTAGGAATGCCATTAATCGCCGTCGCCGTAAAAATATAAACAATTCCATACCTCTCCGAATCTCTCACAAGTTCAGGAATTTCGTCATATACTTCAGGATATGTTTCATATACAGATTCATAGTTGTTGATCATAACGACTTTCAAAGGAAGGGTTTTACCACTAGATTCTATATAGTTTTCATAATCTCCACCAAAATCTGCAAATAACTTTTTACGAGTTTGTATCTCCTCACGTAAAAGTTTTAATAAATTATGAAACTTTTCATCCTCTCCTGCAAATACAATACCACCCATATGCAAAAGTGATTGATATCTTCTTAAAGATTCTGAGCCAAAATCCACAATATAAAAATTGATTTCTTCTACAGTATGATTCTTAACAGAAGAATAAAGAATGGCATTTAAAAGCATTTCACGTTCACTACCATCATTCCCATAAATAAGAGTATTACCATCTTTTAAAAAGTGATAAGTAACAATTCCTTGCTCTTGACGTTCTGGTGCGTCATACTCTCCTATGACTGCAGAAATTGAAAAAGGTTTTGATATAACATCATACTTTTTCATAACATCTGGTTCTAAAATAATCTCAGGAATATTAGGAAGCCATAAACGTCTAGCCTGCCTATGAGTAGCATTAGAAATGGAAATAATCTCTCCTAGAATACTGG
This sequence comes from uncultured Mycoplasmatota bacterium, assembly GCA_947571135.1. Taxonomy (GTDB): domain Bacteria; phylum Bacillota_I; class Bacilli_A; order RF39; family UBA660; genus MGBC108787. The sequence continues at coordinate 24,614 of CANOWY010000005.1, read as the reverse complement.
CTAGTTGTTCTCCTTCAGCAGGGATTGTAACTGTACTTGTTGCCTGAATACTTTTAATCACTCTACCATAAGAATTGATATAATTAAGACTTTTATCTACTTGTTTCATAATTTTATCAGATGGATAATACTTAGCACCACACCAAGCAGATTGTCCTAAAGCAAAATATTCATCAAAACCAACTTGCAAATAAAATCTTCCCGTTTGCTTTATACTAGCGGCTTCAGGTCTTTTTAACATTTCTCTACTATCTGATTCATCTTGTACTTTCAAACACACTCTAAACTTCGTGTTGGACCAAATTTGATCATTAACAACTCCACTTGGTTTTTGCGTTGCTAAAATAAGATGAACCCCTAAACTACGTCCAATACGTGCAACACTAATCAAGTTATCCATAAAATCAGGTTGTTGCGCCTTTAACTCGGCAAACTCATCACACACTATAAATAAATGGGGAATTGGTTCTTTCAATCTTCCTTCTTTATAGAATGTTTGGTACTTATAAATATCAATTGTACTTTCTCCCATTAAATCTCTTGCTTCATTAAACACTTTCTGACGATATTTAATTTCACTATCGATACTAACTAATGTACGGTCCATCTCTGCTTTATCTAGGTTTGTTATCGTTCCAGCCAAATGAGGCAAAACCATATTACTTGCCTTATTTTCAAAAGCAAATGCAAGACCACCACCTTTGTAGTCAATCAAAATAAAGGCGACATCATCTGGACTATAATTAATTGCCATAGATAAAATATAAGTAATGATAAACTCAGATTTTCCACTTCCAGTCATCCCAGCAATCAAACCATGTGGCCCATGATACTTTTCATGTAAATCCAAATACATCACATCTCCACGTTCATCAACGCCAATTTCGGCACGCAAACTACTTGTAGAATCATTTACATTCCAACGGTTCAAGATATTTAACTGCGAAACCTTTCCAACACGTTCCATTTCTAGAAAAGAAATGGCATTGGGAAGTTCTTTAAATCCATCTTCAAACTCAATCGGAATATTTGATAAATTTTTAGCAATCGTAAGCATGGGAATATTATAATGAATTTCTTCTTTAAAAAACATTTGAATTTGTTCATTATAAGCATTCTTTAATACTTTAGAAGAACCACCGTCCAAAGAAATGAAATTATTACACTTACTTGGAAGTTTTCCCATACTGTTTTCTATAATGATAATACTAAACCCTAAATCAGTATCTTCTTCTGTCAAATTCTTAATAATATCATTTTGATAAATATTATCCCATCCATCAATTACTATTACATAATGGGGTTTATGATATGGCTCTTTTTCGTTAGAAGATTTACGCATATTAAAAACCATATTTAAATACTCAGAAACTTCTTTAGAATCTTCTTTATTTTTAGAAAAGAAACGAATACTTTTTTCATTATCAAAACTATGATTCAAATATTTAATAAACTTCCAGTCTTCACATCTCTCTTCTTCCGTAAACAAAACAATTTTTAAATCTTCATAACTATAAAAAGTAAGAAGTTGCACTAATAAATTTTGGGTAAAATAGATAGATTTGGTTAAAGTCCCCATAATCGCCGTAATCTTATTTTCATATAGTGAATAACCAAGAGGAACATTTTCGATAAACTGAAAATCTCGTACCAAAGCATCCGCTTTGTCTCGTAGTTCATTTTCTTCAATTGTAAACCCTTCTTCAGGATATTCAATTTTAGCATCAAAAAACTCACGTCCTATTCCAAGACGCACTACTAAAAAATCGCTTTGGTCAATACGCTTATCCCAAAAATGAATATTTTTATTTTGCATAATGGTCAAACAATCTTCAATCGGAATTAGGTTTTCGTACAAAATAATTTTTTGTTGCTCACGTATTCCTTCTAATTCCCTTTCCTTTTCTTGTAAATATTTCGTATATTTTTCGATGATTTCCTTTTTATTTTTCTTTTTCTGGCGACGATTGTACCACTGAGTTATTAAAGGCCATACTAGCATAGATACAAGCATGGCTCCACTCATTACAAGTTGTGGCCATGAATCACTAAATGTAGTTCTCCCTATATTAATGTTCATAAGTGTATTTGTAAGCATCATAACAGATGTAATTCCCATTGTAAGCATTGGACCAATAATCAATAGAACTGGAACTTCTTTACTATCTCCACTTTTAGGTGGAGCAGAAAGTTTTATAGTCTCTGTTGTAATCACTCTACGTAATCTAGGAGACTTGGAATAATAATCTTTTTCAGAATAAAGTTCTACATCTTTTACTTCTATATTTTGTGGAGGTTCTGCGTCAGGGAAAATCAAACTTTGTAAGATACCCCCCCCGAGCGTCTACAGTTAATTCTTTTAGAGGTTTTATAAGTAGAAGACCATGCAAAAATAAAACAGTTAAGCCATATACATTTAACTCATCTCCTATTAAAATTTGATAAAAAGAACTTTCTAATTTTTTTTGATTAATATAAATCGGTTTTGTTCCCGTATATTGTAAAGTTAATTGATGGTTTTTACACTCAATTTGAATTCCCATATTATTTAAATAAGGAATATTATAGCGAATCGTACTATTTGTAGTATTGCCAATCGAAAACGTACTATTTTCTAAAAAAGAATAAGCAAGTATTCCTCCAAACGATAAAGAAGCAGCATAAATTAAATATTGGTTCTTTTCACGTTCTAACACATAAAAATGATTAGGTACTAAAAGAACCTCTGAAATATAGACATTATTTGATACAATTTTTACATCTTCTGTCTGGTATAAAAACCACTGATTGTCTTTTGCAATTACATTTATTAACTTACTTTCGACTTTTTCCGAATCAAAAGAAAAATTACCTGAAACTAAAGAAGGAAGTTTAAAATCAACTAATTTATCAGGTAAAAACAAAGTAATTTTCATAGTATCACCCTTATTATAAATTAAGTATACCATACTTTTATTTTGTTTACGTTAAAAATGTCTAAAACTTTTATTTATATAAAAAAATTTGTTATACTATAAATAGAAAAGGAGAATCAATATGGAAACAATAAGAACAGATATCACTATTGACAATCAGATTGCAAGTGCAACTCCTACTACCCCTAACGAGACACCAATAACCCAAATAAACACAGGCAAAGAAAATACAAAAGTGATTCTAGAAACCATTACTTTACAACCTAACCAAAATACAGGAGCATTAGATATAAATTCTATTGATTTTTCAAGAATTGCTCTTAGTGCACAAGACGCAATAAATGGAAATTTTATAAGTGCTACAACAATTAATAAAAATACTTGGAGTGTAAGCAGTCTTACATATAAAAGAAAAGAAAATGGCTCTATTGCAATTTACTCAGGAGAAACAATTTTAGGATTCACTGACCAAGCAGGTATTTCTCTTAAAAATGTAACTCCAGTCACTAATACAACACCAAATACAGAAAATCCCACAACCAAAACTCCAAATACAGAAAAATCACAAAATGTAGAAACCATAAATACAGAACCTATAGAAGAACAAACTCCAATAGAAACAACCAGAGAATCTAATAATGCAACTCAAACATTTAACGGTGTCTCATTAAAATATGATGAAGCGTACAACATTTCTGGTGATCGTCTAACCAAAAGCAAAGGACGTATTAATTTTAACAATCATCAAGAAACTTACTACTCTGAAAAAGTATTACCTGGTGGTGGTTTAGACATTCCTGGAAGACATGTTGCCCAAGATGGAACCATAAGAGATGCCGAAGGATACATATGCATTGCTGCAAACGCTAATTACTTGCCTAAAGGTGCAACCACTATGACCTCTCTTGGCCCTGCTAAAGTATATGATACCGCCGCCGCAGAAGTAGGAGTTATAGATATTTATGTATCCTGGTAAATGACAAACGCCAAAACCCAATACCGAATAAAAACATAGTATATACAAGGTGAAATACTATGTTTTTATTTTTAAATGCCATTGTGGCTAGTCTAGATGGATTAATTATTGGAATAAGTTTACGTTTAGAAAATAGCAAAATAACCAAGAAAAATATAGTAACGATATTAATTGGAAACTATGTAATTTATTCCTTTTTCCTATTTCTATATTATTATTTTCAATTTACTTTTATGACCAAAAATATAACAACTCTTTTATACTTAATCCTTGCATGGAATGCATACCGTAATAAAAATACACTTGAATTTAAAACCAACACATTAAGTTTTCGACAATGTTTACTTATTACTTTGACTCATTCTCTAGATGGAACGGTAGTATCTTTAAGTTTTGTTTATAACTACTCACTTATTCACATCATTACTGTATTTAGTTTTATGTCACTATTAATCCTCTTATGTGGATACTATTTTAGTAGAATAGTAAAAATTAAAAAAGAAAACCTTATCAGTTCTATTTTGTTTTTAATTCTTGCCATTATAAATCATTTTCTTTAAGTTCTTGTTCATAAGTATTTAAAATGGATATGAGTTCATCACTTGTCTTACAAGAGCAAACTTGTTGCTTCATTTCTTTACTTTTGGGCATACTTTTCAAATAATATAAAAGATTTGTTCGAATTTCAAGAACAGCCACATGTTCATTTTTATCCTCTTTTAAAATATTAAAATGACGCTTCATCATTGCTACTTTTTCTAAAGGATTTGGTAAATCTATAAGTTTTCCTTCTTCAATATAAGCGACACACTCTCGAACAAGCCAAGGGTTCCCTAAAATCCCTCTTCCTATCATCACAGCATCACACCCAGTTTCTTCTAACATTTTTTTAGCAAGCAAAGAACTTGTTACATCTCCATTCCCAATAACAGGAATCGATACACTCTCCTTTACTTGTTTAATAATATTCCAATCTGCAACACCAGTATACCCTTGACTTCTAGTTCTAGCGTGAACAGTAATAGCACTTGCTCCAGCACTTTCAATTACTTTTGCAACTTCTACTGCATTGATACTTGCCTCATCCCAACCACTTCTAATCTTAACAGTTACTGGAACATTTACGGCTTTCACTACGGAGGAAACAATTTCATAAATTTTTTCTGGATTTTTCAAAAGTGCACTACCTGCTTGATTTTTTATTGCTACTTTAGGAACAGGACAACCCATATTAATATCAATAATATCAGGTTTCATAATCTCCTCTACAATTTTTGCAGCAGTAACAAAACTTTCTACATCACTACCAAAAATTTGTTGGGCGATAGGTCTTTCTTCTTCATCCATTTTAAGCATTTCCAAAGTTTTTTTACTTTCGTAAACAAGAGCCTTGTCACTTACCATCTCAGCATAAATAAGTCCTACACCCATCTCTTTAATAATTTTACGAAAACTAGTATTGGAAAAACCAGCCATAGGAGCCATTACAATTCGATTTTTTATTTCAACATTCCCTATTTTCCAAGACATTTTTACCACCCTTACATTTTGTTATTTTTATTTATACTAATATAATGCCAATAATAAAGATATTTAATTAACAAATTAAGTTTTAAAAAATCTCCTACAATTCACTAATTTCTTCTATTTTAAGCCCTGTTGCTTTGCTTATTTGCTCTTTAGATATTCCTTCCATCTTTAATAACGATTTTGCAATATGAATTTTTTCTTCTTTTGAGCCTTTATCAAACCCATTATTGAATCCATCATTATAGCCTTCGTTAAAACCCTCTTCCTTCATTTCTTCATCAATTTGTCTTTGTAATTCTTCTTCACTACAATAAAAAGCCTCATCAAATTGTTTCACAAAGTTTTCTAAATTTTTCTTTACCATTTTAACCTCTCGATCTCCTTCATAGATTCTCTTTAAAATTTTCTCATCTTCTATTACAAATAAAGCCAAATCTTTTAATAATCCATCATTAATCCTATTATAATCAACTTTTTTAAAATAAGAAAGATTAATATCATAAATTTTAATTAAATCTGTATATTCTTTATGATATTTCTTTTCCATTAAAATCGTTTCATAAACAAATTTTCCTAAGCCATACACTCCATCTCGAGCATTAATATTAATAATGGTAATCGGTTTTAAATCTTTATAATTTTCAGAATTTGCAAGTTGTCGTAATGTCAATTGATACCCATACGTAAGGCTTTTTCTTTTTGTAGTATGACTTCTACTATAATTCACTTCTATTCCAAAATAAACATTTCCATCAAAAAATGGTAAATCCCCAGTAGAATTCACAATATGAGCATTACTTCCAAACTCGGGATGAACAGGAACTAAATTATCCTTTAAACATTCATAAGGAATATTTGTAGTATGGGCTATAATTCTGGCAATATAATTTCGAATATCTTGGTTTTCAAAAGATAAAACCTTTTTAATAACCTTATCATTTAAAAATCTAAGTTCCATCTAAAATACCTCCTATGCTCTTATATATACACCGTAAATTTGATATTTCCTTTTTTTGGGAGGCCAATTCTTATTAAAACTTTAAATTGTAAACAATAATGACAAACTATCTACTTTTTTGATTAGCATATTCATAGTTATCAACAAATACAAAAAAATCATATAAATCACTTAACATGTCTTTTATCATTTCATCCGAAAATACTTGTTGCAATCTTTTATAAACATATCTCATAATATCGAGGGCACTAAATCCTTCACTACTCATTACTAAAGATAATTTAGATACATCTATATCATGATTTTCAATTCCCTTAATGTCAAAGGAAGTAGTAAAACCATGCATTTCCTCTTTTAAATAATCTTCTCCTAAAACAGCATCAACAACAAAATAAATTTCATCCAAAAACTTTTTTATCATCGCCTCATTGACTTGATTTTCTAAAGGGTAATCCTCACTAGTAAAATCCATAATTGAAAAATATTTTCTAAAAGAATATGGTATATCACAAATTCGAGTATGTTTAAAAGTATATAAAAATGAATTTTTTATCCCTAATAATCCTTTTCCACCTTGAGATAAACAAACTCTTGATTTATCATTAACCAAAAGAGAAGAATCTCCACATTTAGCAACTAAGCCATACATTTTAATACTCTCTAAATTTTCTTTATCTGTAAAATGAAAAAATGTCCTATTTAAATCTACATCTTCTATTCGAATAGTTTTCATAGAAGGACTTCCACTTCCTCATCATTATTAAGAAGTGCGGCATTCGCATCGTCCGTATCTATATGAAAGGCTGGCACTCCATTTTCACTTACTTTAATATGTGCATTTAAAAGACAAGATTTGTCTCCCTTTACCGAAACAGATACCATATCTCCATCTTTTACTTGCCAATTTAGAGCATCACTAGGATTCAAATGAATATGACGTTCTGCTAAAATACAAACATTCTCTAGAGTAATTTCTCCCTTTTCCCCTATTATCGTTATAGTCTCACTGTTTTCTAAATCTCCACTCTTACGAACAGGAGGGTTTAAACCTAACTTTCTCGCATCACTTTTTGAAATCTCTACTTGATTATAATTTCGATAGGGTCCAATAATTCGAACATTCTCTATCATACCTTTTTCTGTTTTTAAAGTAAGTGTTTCATTTGCAGCAAAATCACCAATTTGAGTTAAATCCTTTTTCTTAGTCAACTCACTTGAAAATAACGTTTTATAAACCTCTTTCGTCAAATGTACATGACGATTACTAATTCCCACTTTTACTAACTTTTTCATGAATCTCACCTTCATAATCCCATAAACTTAATTTACCATTTATATAAATTGGTTCTACTTCTACAAGATTTTCTAATTTAAATCCATAGCCATCCCACGTTTTATTATAACGGTCTTTATAATCTTCTTTGTGAATAATTCCATAATATACTAAAGGATTTTTTTTACGCAATAAATCCACCTTATCATCATCTATATACACACAATCAACTAGTTTTGCCTTAGCAATTATACAACCAGTTGGATATTCTAAGTTAAAATGTTTAAATCGTTCCATGGCCTTTTTATCTATTCCTTTTCCGGCATGAATTAAAATTTCTCCTCTATACTTAGTTCTCCAAGTGCGAAATTCATATTCCTTAAACCCTTTTGCAATCAACGTAGCAAAAGGTTGTTTAATGGTAATTGCCTTCATATTTTCACCTACTTGTATTTTATCATAAATAATAGCCATATTAAATAACAAGGAGGAAAATTATGAAAAATCAAAATTGTGGAGATTGTAAAGATTCAAAGCAAGGTAAAGCCTATATGGATAAAGAAACAGGCTTACTTTGTGTTGAAATTGTCGAAAAATATGAAAAACCACAAGATAAAAAAACATTAGTACCTTATATTTGTACAACTTGTGGCACTGTAAATTGGAAATGTATTGATCCAAACGAAAAAGAATCATAAAAGAGACTAACATCATTTTTTAGTCTCTATTTTTATTTCTAAATTGCAAACAGTCAATATTTTTAAAAATATCCCTAAAGAAATTTGATTAGCCTTTGTTTCGTATCTTGAATATTGTTGTTGCTTAATTCCTAGTAAATTCGCTAGTTCCTGTTGACTAAAACCAGCATTTTTTCTAATGCTTTTTAAATTAATGCTATTCATCAATACCAATTCGGTATGGATCTTCTTCTGTACCATTTCCTTTTATCTTAACAACATTATTTTTTAAATAAAATGTTGGACGTACGTTAAGAGCCCCATAACTACGATCAGGATCAATTTTATCTCCTAAAAAACAGGAATTAACAGATACAGATGTCTTAGTACTGCTATCATAAACAACTCCATTATATTGGATAATATTTGCAAAAGGCCCCAAACAATTAGAATAACTAGAAGATGGCGAAATAGTCCATTCATGAGAATTTGTTTCAGGTTTATAAAGTAACCAGGCTAAAGTTTGGTATGCACTTGTATTGCTATTTATAACTTTAGCACTATACTCACTTCCTATAGAATATCCATAATCACTTGTATACATTAAGCCTATATTTTTAATTGTACTTGTACTTCCTGTTCTTTCTGCTACGTAAAAATTCTCTGGTGTAAATTTATTTCCTGGATAAGCAGCACTTTGCACTGTCAATGCCAATGTTGTTCCAATTGAACCTAAATACCATACACTTGCTTCGATGTAATTTTGATATTTACCTAATGTATTATAGTATTCCCCATTTAAAGTTGCACTTAAACTAACTGAATTCCAATCAGCACTATTAGTTGAAGAAAATGTATATCCTCTTTGATTTTCACCATAAGGAACCCCACTACGAATAGTTTGCCCAACATAACTAGTGTTTTTTATGAGTTTAATACGGTTTTCATACTCTCCACCAACTTCACTTTGTGTTGGTATTACTCCTATGATTCGATATAGGTTATCTTTTGAACATACCTCTTCTTCACTTAAACATACATAGTTATTAGGATCACTTCCTACATAACGATAATCTTTTAGTGCAACTGTCTGATTTGTTGCTTCATGACTAAACTCTTCTATAGATGGATTGTCTTCCACCTGGTTTATTATATATTCATTAAAGTTAATAGCAATTGTTTGATTTTGTCTAGCGTCAATTACAACTTTACTATAGAATGTTCCGTTTTGTGAATCATTTCCTGCACTTTCATCTAACCATATTCTTACCTCATGTTCGACACTTCCATAGGGTTCTATACTTCCACTATGTATCGTATACGCTTCTACTGCGGTATAATCGCTTTCTTGGTAGGTTATAGGGGCAGTTGGATTATTACTTAAAATACTTTTAGTGTTCTCATCTACTTTTGTTGCTATGTTCTTACTTGCTATTCGAGATTCTGTTTCCATTACTTCTAAGTTTACGTTATAGTCTACTCCGACTCCACAAGTATTTGTGAGTTTAAAGCGAAATGGTTTTAGAGTATTTCCTACTTCATCCGTTATAGGATGTGCATTTGTTAAATGGATTGCATTCGTGAGTTCTTCCATAGTTATATTAATACAATCGGTTTCTATGACATTGATTCCTTCTTGTCTTGTACTATACGCTATATAGGCATAACTGATTCCTATTATGATTGTGAGTAGTATTCCTATACTACTTATTATGAGTATTTTCTTTTCACTTTTTCTTAAATTTACTTTTTTCATATTTTCCTCTCTTACACCGTATACATCACATATGATGTATTTTTAATAATCATACACCATATTTGGTTTTGTTTCAATACATATTTTTTGGTGTATGAGAAAATGACAGCAGAGGTGCACATGAATATAGAAAGATTAAAGGAAATTAGAGAAGACAAAGATTTATACCAAAAAGATATAGCCAAAGTTCTAAACATTCCCCAGCAAAACTATTCACGTTATGAACTCGGAATTGTAGCAATGCCAATTGAAAAATATGCTACACTTGCTAACTTTTACAATACTAGTATTGACTATCTAGTTGGACTAACTAATGAACGTAAATCCTATCCTAAAAATTGCAAAAACGAAGATTAATACATAACCATATTGAATGTATATTGAACTTTTATTGACTTTAATCCTAAAAAATAGTATTCTTTAAATAGAAAGTAGGTTGATATACATTGGCAAAAATTAACGAAGCAATCAACATGAGTTTTCGTGTAGATAAAGAACTAAAAAAACAAGCAGATACATTATTTAGAGAACTTGGACTAAATACAAGCGTTGCCTTAAATATGTTTTTAGCGCAATGCGTAAGAAACCAAGCATTACCTTTTACTCCAAGCAGAGTAGAAAAAAATAATAAAATAGAAGAACCTAAAGAAGAATTAAAAAGTGCCAAAGCTGATGGTTACTATGATTTTGAAAATATACTATAGCAATATAGTATATTTTTATGACAAACAAAAAGAGTCTAACGGTCAAATATACACCCTCCCGTCCAAACTCTTTCATTTTTTTCATTAAATACACTGCAATCACTACAAACTTTTTTATTATCTTGTACTGTACAAGAATTACAAATTGCTTCATAACAAGGATGACTATCCTTTTTACAAAAAGGCTTTGTTTTGGTAATGTAAAAATATAAAACAATCATCACAATGAACAAAAATACGCTCAAGCAAATTAAAAACTTTTTTAAAGAAATCTCTTTATTCATATTAACACCCTGCAAATAGAAGCAACATAACTTCTACAACAAATAACAAACACAAAATACTGATACATAGGGCTTGCCATACTTTAATTTTCATCATAATATCCTTCTAAATCCAACACATTTATCTTCATCATACACAAATTCAATTAAGTCCATCTCATGAAAAGTACCATCAAACATTACTTCATCATGATAATCCAAAATAAGATGATCATATAGATTATATCCTTTATTGCAATACTTAGCAAGTAAACTCATAAGAGCAATATTATGCGTAACAATTAACATATTTTTTTCAGGCCCAATAAGAGCATCCAACAAAAAATCTTCCATTCGCTTTTGAACATCTAAAATAGATTCCCCATTTTCTAATTTAAAATTAAAGTCATGCTCCTGCATTCCTTTTAAATATCGAAATTCATTTGTACCAAGTTCTCCTACGACACGCTCATTCAATCTTTTATCGACAACTAAATCAATTCTTTTATCCTCTGCTAGATATTTTCCGGTATTCATTGCTCCAAAATACTCAGAAGTATATACAACTTCAACATTCTCCAAAACCTGCATTTTAATTAAAGAAATAGCCAGTTCTTCCCCTTTTTTGCTTAACATTGTTTTCTTTCTAGCACTTTTAAAAGTTGTTTCCTTTGAGTGAATAACATTTAATTTACTAACCAAATTATTACTTACAAAATATAAATGTTTCATTTAAAAAATCCTTCCTAAAACACCATAAGAAAAAATAAGCATAATAATACCTGCAAGAACAACACCAAGAAGCGCTGCTACCAAAGACTTTTTCTTATCCATATCAAGAAGTGCAGCAATTAAGCACCCCATCCAAGCACCAGTACCTGGTACTGGAATCCCAACAAATAAAAATAAGCCTAAATACTTTAAATTCTCGATTTTCTCTTGTTTAGAATGTGCCTTTTCTTCACACCAAAGAACCAATTTCCCTAAATGTTTCCACTCTCTCATTTTGCGAAATATCGGATTAATCAACCATAATATAAAAGGGATAGGTATAATATTCCCTATAAAACAAAGAAAAAAACTTTGCCACATGGGAAGATTAAATAAACTAGCAGCAATTAAACCACCACGTAATTCTAATATTGGAACCATACTAATAATAAAAATAACCAAGTATTTTCCAAATAAACTTCCTGCAATCCCACTAAACAAACCTACTATAAAATTGGCTAACTTTTGTGTCATACACATTCACCTCTTAAATCTTAATCAAAAACCCCATCTATTATTACCATTTTACCACATATTCTACTTTTTTACTATTGCCTTTTGCAAAAAGAAATATAGAATATTTTAAAGAAAAGAATTAGATGTTTTTACTAGCAATAAAAAAAGGACTTATGGCCTCCTTAATTAAACATAACATTTAAAAATCACTTTACTTATAAACTTCCTCATTAGATAGATATAGTAAAATATACGAATTTTTCTTTAGAAAAATTAAAAAAGCCATTAGGCTTATTCCCTAAATGACTTATATCGAAATAATGCAGAAGGTCTATGGCCTCCACCAGTTTGCATTTTATCTGTTTTTTCAACTTTATCTTTGATAATACGACGAAAAGCAGGATCTAACAATTTCTTACCAAGAATAACCTCATAAACTTGTTGTAGTTCCCCTAAAGTAAAATAAGTAGGCATCATGTTAAAGACAATATCTGTATATTCTAATTTATTTTTTAATCTTGAAATTCCACTTACTATCACAAGAGGGTGATCAAATGCAAGTTTTTCATTCTCAATAATTTCATATTTATAACGATCTGTTGTTTTTTCTTTAAGCGTTTTCTTAATTTTAAATCGTATAATTTCATTTCCATTATCAAGTGTAACATCTGTTCTTCTTTCATCCTCTAAAATCATGACATTAAACCATGAAGCATTTTTTGTTACATCTACATTTAGTCTGTTTTTATCAATTAAGGCCATATAAGAAGTAGAAATAACACGCATTCTTGGATCTCTTTTAGGATTACCGTATGTATAAAGTTGTTCTAAATAAATATCCTCAATATTAGTTTCTACTTTTAAAATTCTTTCAGCAGCCTCTTCAATGTCTTCATCAATTTTTACAAAACCACCTGGCAAACACCATTTATCCTTATAAGGATAGGTATTTCTTTTTACAAGCAATATACTAAAATATTTTTTATTTAACTTTCGATAATTTTCTTGTAACTCATCAGAAACACTAAAAATTAAAATATCACTTGTTAAAGAGAACGGATCAAATTGAGAAGCATCATAATCACGTAAAAATTCTTCTTCCGTTTTATATTCTTTCATGTCTACACCTCATTTTATTTTAAAAACTTTTCATGAATGATTTTTGTAAAATCATAATCATACATCTTAAACAATTTATTTTTTTATTTCTTACCATAATTTTAGTTTTTCTACTTTATTATGCTCTTCATTTTCACCATCTACACTAATCACTAAATCCATTTTTTCTTTATCTGGTACTAACGTAATTTTAGCATTTTCTGGAACAACTACTGCATTTAACAAATTTCGATAAGATTTATTATTAAGTGGCAATCAAAGCGATTTGTAAAGTATGCAAACTTTCCTATACTATTGAACCTCCAAAACTTTAATTATAAGCAGTAGAGCCAGTTGAAGTAGAAATTAAAATTCCATCACCAACAAATCTTTCCAACAATTCCCCATTCACATATACTTTCAAAATTGTAGTATTTAGGTACTTATCTCGAACAACGAATTCATGCAAAGACAAATACTTTTAGAATCACTCTTTGTGATAACATTTGTTTCTTGTACACTTGCCTCATCTATTTTAAATTCATTATGATTTAATTTCTCAATAAAATCAACAATTCCTTCTATTTTAATTTCTTGTAAAAAACCGAGTGTTCCTGCGTTAATTCCCGCATAGTAAAGATTAGGTTAAAATTCAGTTTGCTTTACCATTCTTAGAAAGGAACCATCTCCACCAATAGCAAGTCCCATATCGTAATCTTTCTCCACCACTAAAAACTCTTTTTCTTCTAGTTGATTTTTCACTTGCTCTTCAATCATTTTGGCTTTTTCATTATGATTCGAAAATAAACGAATACGATTAATTCTTCTTTTCATTGTTTACCTCTTACTTACAATTTGATTATAACACAAACGATTTTAAAATTATAGCGATAAAATATGTAAAAACATTTCTTCTACTTTTCTACAAATAAGTTCTTTATTTTTACGTCTTGGCTCGGAAACAGTTTGAAAAGTTTCTCTATAATAAAAATCCTTTTCAGCATCATAAATACTAATATAAACCTTATCATGTTCATTCGTTGGATTTTTTTCATCTTTACGATTAATTTGCCCCGTAATTCCAACACCAAAACTAGAATTTGCCAAACGACTACTATTTTTACTCATCTCATCTGCTGCTTCCATACTATACACAGAATAGGTTTTAATAACATCTTCCTCTACACCCATTTTGATTTTTGCCTCATTTGAATACGTCACTACGCTAAAAGAAAGAACTTTACTAGCATTCTCATTATCCGTAATTGCACTTGCTATATATCCTCCCGTACAAGACTCCATAGTACTAATTGTTTTTTTCATCTGCACTAATTTTTCTACAACTTCCTTCATCATTTATATAAACCTTCTTTCTTTATATATTCTAAAACATTTCTATCCAAATAAAAATCTAAATCTTCTTCACGATGTTCTTTTATTAACGTTCGAATCATAGTAGAGGAAACATCTTCTGTTGGAAAATCCAAAAGAAAAATATTTTCACTAGGTATATCGTTTAAAACTTTATTTATATTTTGATTTTCTCTTGGCAACACATAAATTTTAAAATTTTCTAAAATATAAGTATAATTTTTCCAAGTTCTAATTTGTTTTATATTATCTGCTCCCGTTATAAAATAAATTTCATCTTCTGGATATTTTTCCTGAAAATAATTTAAAGTTTGATAAGTATACGTAAGAGTATTTTTAAGTTCATAAGTAGAAAGTTCCATATTTTTTGAATCCTTAATCATGTTTTCTACCATATGACAACGATACTGACTTTCTAGCAACTCCCCTTTAGGATACCGATTTCCTGTTGGTACAAAAATAACTTTATCTAAATAATCATTCTCAAGTAAAAAAGTAGCAATTTTCTTATGTAATCGATGTGGTGGATTAAAAGAACCACCATATATACCAATTCTCATCATTTTTTCCTCTCTACATTTTTTAATACCTCTTCGACATCATTATAGATTGTTTTTAAAGACTCCTTATTATGTAATTTTTCAATAATACAAGAAAGTCTTTTAGAGCAATCTACCTCTTCATACCATTCCTCTTCCTTTATGACTTCTGAAACATAAGAAAGATTAGTAGAATATAATTTAGCAAATAATCCTTTTTGGTAGGCTTCTATAAAAACGGAAGGTCCTTCGGTTAAAAGAGCAAAAGTAGAAACCAAATAAACTTTTCTAGCCCCATGTTCTTTTAAATAAGTGGCTACCTCAATCATGGAAGAACCTGTTGCAATCATATCATCTACAACAATAATATCCTTACCCCTAACAGAAGTGCCTAAATAAACATGTTCTACAATCGGATTTTTTCCGTCAATCACTTTACTTAAATCTCTTCTTTTATAAAAAACACCTACATCACTATTTAAAATCTCGGCATAGTATCTTGCACGTTCCATAGCCCCCATATCTGGACTAATTACAAGTAAATTACTAATATTTTCTTTTTTTACAATTTGATTTAAAATATCATGAGCAACAAAGAAATTTTCAAAAGGAAGAGTAGGAATAGCATTTGATACATTAGGATCGTGTGCATCAAAAGTTACAATATGATCTACACCTAGTGTTTCTAGTTCTTTTAATGCAATCGCGCAATCTAAGGACTCTCTTCCTTTTCTCTTGTGTTGACGTGATTCATAAAGCAAAGGCATAACTAATGTAATTTTGGCGGCATAGCCAGAAAGAGCAGAAATCACTCTCTTAATATCTTGAAAATGTTCATCAGGTGAGTAATGATGTGTATAACCATGCATCGAATAAGTAATATTATAATTGCCTACATCACTTAGTATATAAATATCTTTATCACGTACCGAAGCATTAATTTTAATCTTTCCTTCTCCATTACTAAAACGATCTCTTGTAATAGGGACTAAAAAAGTTTCTTTACTCCCCATATTTTTCTGCAAGCATTCATCTACTTTTCCGCCTAAATCTTCTATATTATCTAAAACAATTAATTTTAAATCATTCATAAGTAACACTCCATTTCTTATTTTTTATACTCTCTTAAACAATTTTGCACATACCACAGTTGTCCACAACCCCCACCAGTATCATCTTGGCCTGCTGGATCAAAAGTCCAAACATTTCCTTCACTACTAGAAAAAATTTTATAATGCATAACTACTCTTCACTTTCTAATTCCTCTAACCACATAGTATAAGAAGCATCACTTGGCATACGCATGTCCCCTCTTGGTGATAAACTAATACTTCCAACCTTCACTCCATCTGGCATACAACTTCTTTTAAATTGTTGAGTAAAAAATCTTTTTAAAAATACCTTTAACCATTTTAAGATTTCCTCTTTAGTAAAGTCATCTTGAAAAGTACGATATGCTAAGGTAACTATTTTCTTAGGAGAAGCACCATAACGCAAGAAATGATATAAGTAAAAATCATGCAATACATAAGGTCCTACGTTATCTTCTGTAATTTGCTTTATTTTGTCTTCTTTGCTTGGTGGCAATAATTCTGGAGAAATTGGTGTATCTAAAATATCAAGTAAGATTTCTTTAGCAGGACTTTCATTTTCTGCTAAAAATTCTACTAAGTATTTTACAAGAGTTTTTGGAATACTTGTATTTACGGCATACATACTCATCTGGTCTCCATTATAAGTACACCAACCAAGAGCAAGTTCGGATAGATCTCCTGTACCAATTACAAGACCATTTTCTTGATTAGCGATATCCATTAATATTTGTGTACGTTCTCTTGCTTGCCCATTTTCATACGTAATATTATGGTTTTCAATATCATGTTCTATATCTTTAAAATGTTGAATACAAGATTTTTTAATATCCACTTCTCTTAAAGTAGCCCCATATTTTTTTACTAATGCCACCGCATTTTTATACGTCCTATTGGTAGTACCAAACCCAGGCATTGTAATAGCCATAATATTTTCATTTGCAATTCCTAGTTTTTTATTGGCTTCTACTATAATTAAAAATGCTAAAGTAGAATCAAGCCCCCCAGAAATCCCCAAAATACATTTTTTGATATTCGTATGTTTAAGTCTCTTAGCAAGAGCACAACTTTGAATATGAATGATTTCTTCACATCTTTCTTTTCTTTTTAATGGATTACTAGGAACAAATGGTGTTTTTGTATAAGTTCTATCTAAGATAGGATTTTCTTCTACTTGAAAACCAATTTTACGATAATCTTTACTTTTATCTAATTGAAAACTGGTATTTTTTATACGGTCATTATTAAGTTTTGACACATCAATATCGTTATAAATAAGATTACTCTTAAAATCAAAACGCTCATTTTCACTTAAAAGTGTTCCATTTTCATAAATCATACTTGACCCAGAAAATAACAAATCCGTTGTACTTTCATTCACACCCGCTGAAACATAAACATATCCAGTCATTGTTTTAGCAGATTGCATTTTGATTAAATTTTTGCGATATTCATACTTACCAATTGTTTCATTACTTGCAGATAAATTAAAAATAACATTAGCACCACCTATACTTAAATCATTACTTTTAGGATTTATACTCCATACATCTTCACAAATCTCAACCCCAAAAGTAAACCCCTTCCTATTCTCACAAGTAAATAATAAATCCACCCCTATTGGTATATTTTGATGAAACAAATGAATTTCTTTAGAAACTAAATGCTCACTACTAGCAAACCAACGTTTCTCATAAAATTCATTATAATTTGGAATATAAGTTTTTGGAATAATACCCAAAATTTTACCATTCTGTATAACAATAGCAGAATTAAATAAAGCATTATCACAAAAAATAGGTGTCCCAGCAATAAATACAATATTTTTATTTTTAGAAAAAGCAAGTAAATCTTCTATAGCCTCTTCACATTTTTGTAATAATACATCTTGTTGAAATAAATCTGCACAAGTATAACCAGTTAAACATAATTCTGGAAATACTAACACACCAACATTTTTTTCTATTGCCCCTTCTATTTGTTTTTTAATTTCTTCTGTATTAAACTTTACATCTGCTACTTTAAGTTCAGGAACACATGCCCCTACTTTAACAAATCCAAAACGATGCATTTCTTTACCTCTTTTCCTTTCTATTTTTAACTCTTTCCAGTAAATAAGCAGAATTTAATCCCTTTATCATTCCAAGATTTACTATCTTTTCTAGTTCTTCCTCTGTTACCAAAACATATTTAATAAATTCCCCTTCATCTAAATGTTGAGTCCCAATCTTTTTACAATTTCTTGCAATATAATAATAATTACAAGCACCTGAACAACCTTGATCTGGATAGTAAGATCCAACAAACTCTAAACTTTCTGGTTGATAACCCGTTTCTTCTTCAAGTTCACGAATAGCCGCTCTACGAGGATTTTCATCTTCTTCTATATATCCAGCAGGAAAACCAATATCCACAGTATCTTTTGTAAATACCCTTGGTTCAATAGCCAAAATATATTCACCATTCTCTGTAATAGGAAGTATAATGGCGGCATTTCCCTCTTTATGATTTTTTAATATTTTTTCTCTAAAAATTGTTTTCCCATTATGTAATAAACATTTATACTTTTCTAGTTGTAAAAAGCTTTTTCTCCGAAAAAGGCACTCTCTTTTTTTGACCATTTGAACCGTTTTTAACTCTTCATATATTTTACGAATTTCTTCTAGTTTTTCCATTTTATTTAAGAACCAACTTTCTGGCATTTTCTATCATTTCTGTTCTAAACTCTACGTAATCTTCTGTACCATCTACATAGTATTCTTGAGGATTTACTCTTCTTTTAACCTCAGGATATAACGAATGCATTTCATTTTCACAATACTTTTGTTTTTCCATAATTTCTGGGTCATCATACACCAAACGTCCCTCTATAAAAATTGGTTGTTGTAATTCTCTTAATTCAAAATTGTTTAAATTTTTTCTTTTTGTAAAATCATTCGGATTTACAATAATTAAATCTTCTCTTTTCATTGTTTCATTTCTTCTTGTCATCACATCTGCTAAGGCAAAACCAGTTTCTTTATCATAAACACGATACAATTTTTTATAGTCAGGATTGATAATCTTAGCAGTTGTATTGCTTATTTTAATTTTAGGTATCCATATGCCATTTTCTTTTAAAGCCACTTCTTTATAAACACAACCCATTCTACCATTTGGTCTAGAAATATTATCTCCAACACCTAAACTATCAAATTCTGCTCCTTGTATTAATAAGTTTTCAATCTTTTCATCATCAAGTCCATTACTTAAACAAATTTTAGCATTAGGATACCCTGCTTGATTAAGCATTTTTCTTGCCTCTTTTGAAAGATAAGCCAAATCCCCAGAGTCAATACGAATTCCTATGTGTTCAGTAGAAATCCCTTTTTCTTTCATATAATCAAATACACGAATCGCATTAGGTACACCACTTTTTAAAGTATCAATTGTATCAACAAGTAACATACAGTTATTAGGATAAGTTAAAGCATAATGTAAGAATGCCTCATATTCACTTGGAAATGACTCAATATAACTATGGGCCATTGTACCCATACCTGGAATATTTAACATATCGGCTGCCATTACATTACTTGTGCCAATACAACCTGCCATAATTCCATAAATAGAAGAATTAATCGCATCTTCCACTCCAGCAGCGCGTCTAGAACCAAATTCCATAACTCCAACGCCTCTTGGTGTTGCTTCAATAATCTTTCTTGCACCTGTTGCATGTTCCATAGAACCATTAATAATAGATAAAATAGCCGTCTCAACAATTTGGGCTTCAATTAAAGGGGCTTTCACAGTAATTAAAGGTTCATTTGGAAATACTGGTGTCCCATCTGGAATAGCATAAATACTACCCGTAAACTTAAAGTTTTTTAAATATGTAATAAATTCTTCTGGATAATGATTTCTCCTAAAAAAATCTAAATCTTGTTCTCTAAATTTTAAATTTTCAATATAAGGAATAATTTGGTCAAGTCCTGCCATCACTGCATAACCACCATTATTAGGAACTTTTCTAAAGAAGACATCAAACACCGCTTCTTCATTTTGTTTGTTCTTAAGTAAATAAGCCGTACTCATTGTAAATTCATAAGCATCACTCATCATCGTATAATTTCTTGGTAATCTTTCATGTCCATTGTATATTTTCATTACTTTTCTCCTCCTACTTTAACCCTAGTTTTCTTTCATATTCTTCTAATTCTTCAAAATTTTCTACCGTTATAATTCCGGCTTGTTCCATCACTTTATAAGCGATGTTTAACCATTCTTCGCGGTTATGCCCAGG
The DNA here is from genome assembly GCA_947571135.1 of uncultured Mycoplasmatota bacterium. Classification (GTDB taxonomy): domain Bacteria; phylum Bacillota_I; class Bacilli_A; order RF39; family UBA660; genus MGBC108787. Next base: position 3,954 of record CANOWY010000005.1, on the reverse strand, counting down.
ACTATCAAAAGTATCGATAGCACTTTTTACTGCAAATAAAACTGCTTCTTTATTGATTTCATCTAAAAATCTTGCATAAGGTCTTGCAAAATCCATAACACACAAATCCGCACACACCCCACAAAATACCGCTTCTTTTAAATTAGTCATTTGCTTCATATCTTGTTGTAATTCCTGATTAAACATTCCCATTGTAGAGTTCTTTTCATAAATATTTGTTTGAGGTAACAGAATTTCATTTTGAAACTCTGGTATCAATTCCGCTTCCTCTGTTCCTTTAATACAATGACTAGGATATTTTTTAAACTCTGTAGCATTTTCATTATGACCTTCTAACACAAAATTAACTTGTTCTTTTTCACTTCTAAATTTCTCAATTAATTTTTGTTGCTCTGGAACCAAGTTTAAATAACTAGTATTAGCCATTGGTCCAAAATTAACAAAACCATTATTCATATCAATCACATATAATGCTTTCTTCATTTCATTTAAGTTCTTTTTTCTTTCCATTCTTTCTCTCACTTGTCTTAACCCTTTTCTTTCCATTTCCATATTTTTCATTTTCTTCTCCTCTTTCTTATTATCATTTTGTTAATAACACAATTTAAAATAATATGCTCTTTTCTAAGAACAGTTATTAATAAAATGTTAAAAACAAACTGTAAAATTTTAACAAGTTTTTTCACCTGTTATTAACAATATATTAAAAACAAACAAATTTGTCAACTACTTTTTATAAAAAATTCAAAAAAAGAAAAGAACACAAGAGGTTCGTGTTCTTTAAAAAGTGTGAGTTTGAGTTTATATGTTATTTAAAATTGTATAGAGTTATCGTTTATTTATATATTTTTACTGCTTCTTTTATACTATACACATCCCTTCCTTTCTATGAACTAATCATACCAAAGGAATATGAAGAAATGGTGAAGTCTAAGTGAAACTTCCATTATTTTACAATTTCAAAATAAAAGGTAGTTCCATGGCTTTTTTTACTATGCACCCCATACTTAAATTTATGCATTTCTAAAATATTACGAACAATCGATAATCCTATCCCCGTTCCTACAACATTACGCTTGTGATTCTTGTCATTTTTATAATACTTATCCCAAATATAAGGAAGATCTGCACTTTTAATTCCTTTTCCTGTATCCATAATTTCAACTAAATAACTTTCTTTTTTCTCGATAATGCGAATCACTATCTTTTTATCTTTTCCAGTATAATTAATCGCATTGTTCATTAAATTATAAATGACTTGATTGATTTTATTTTGATCAGCATGTACCATGGCCACTTCAGGTAATTCCAAAACAAAATGGTAATTTTCTGTTTCTTTCATAATATCATAACGATTTAAAACAGTTTTAACTTGTTCTACTAAATCATATTCTGTAATATTTAATCTTTCACTATTTGCTTCTAATTTCGATAAATCTAATAAATCATTTACTAAAGTATTCAACCTATCTGTCTCCTCAATAATAATATTTAAGTCTTTGTTTCTTTTGTCTTTATCTTTATACGAAATATCACGCACCATTTCAGCATAGGCTTTAATCATCGTAAGTGGTGTTTTTAAATCATGACTGACATTTGCAAGTAAATCGCGTCTTAACTCATCAATTTTTTTCATATCACTACACGCATTATTTAAAGTACTGGCAAGTTCATCAATTTCTAAAGTTCCATTTTCTTGGAATACTACATCATAATTACCACGACCCATTTCTCTTGCTTTTTTCGTAATGTTGATAATTGGTTTCGTAATCTTCTTAGATAAAAAGTAAGCGATAAAACAAGCAAAAACAAGCACCAAAAACATAATATAAATTAATTGTCCTTTTAAAATGACACTGGTAGAATCGATATCTTCTAAACTACTATACACAAAAATATAGCCAATATCGATATTAATACTATACAAATACGCTTTTGACTTATATGTTGGATGAATTAACTTCACAGCATTTTTTTTACTCGTTTTTTCCTTTAAACTATTCTTAATCCTATTAATACTACTAATATTTTTATCAAGACCACAACCAACTTGCAAAGTGTTATACGTATATGTATTTCCATAATTGGATTCATACTCTATACAAACTTCATTTTGATAAGCAAGTGTCGTAAGTACACTATCTAAACTATCTAAACTCGTACTATCAATTTGATTAACCAAAGCATTCATTTTTTTAATTTGATAATGTTCATAACTAAATTGTAAAAATAAAACTTGAAATAACCATAAAAAAACAATAATTCCTAAACTAAATAAAATAAGATAAAATAGTGTCTTTAGATTTAGACTATTCTTTCTTATTTTAAAGCGATTAAACAGTTCTTGTCCTTTACTCTTTATATTCAAACTTATACCCTACTTTCCTAATCGTTACAATAAAATCACGATACTTTCCTAAATTATTTCTAAGTGTTTTCACATGAGTATCTACTGTTCTATCATCGCCATAAAAATCATATCCCCAAATATTTTCAAGTAAATTTTCACGAGATAAAGCAATATTTTTATTTTCAATTAAGTAAATGAGTAAATCATATTCTTTTGGGGTTAAATAAATAGACTCTCCATCTACATAGACTTCATGAGCATTACAATCAATTTCTAATCCCTTAAACTTATACATAGAATTTGTACTTTGATTACGTTTCGTCACTGCTTTAATACGAGCAATTAACTCTCTTGGACTAAAAGGCTTTGTCACATAATCATCTGCACCAATATCAAAACAGGTAAGTTTATCGTATTCTTCACTTCTAGCAGACAACATAATAAAAGGAACATCGCTAAATTTGCGAATTTCCTTTACGGCTGTATAACCATCCATTTTAGGCATCATGATATCCATAATCACAACATCAAAATCATTGTTCTTCACTAAATCAATGGCTTCATACCCATCATTTGCTTCTAAATAATCCATATTTTCTAACTTCAGATATTCTTTTATAACATCGCGGATTAACGCTTCATCATCCACAATTAAAACTTTCATGTACTTCACCTCGTAACTATATTATAACGAATTTGTGAGAATAAAGTGAAAAAAGAAAAAATCTATAAAGTTTTTCTCTATAGTTTTAATATAGCCCTTTTTCATAATAATGGGCGGTTAATTTTCGAATTTGTCCTTCTTCCACTTCTGCAATATAGCCCGTAAAATTTCTATACATTGGATGATTCACATCTTCTAATTTAACTTTAATCATTGTTTCTAATTGTTGTCTTTCAAACCCAGAAGGTGCAATACTATTAAAAAACTCTCTTCCTATTTTCTCTCCTTCTGTTAATTCTTTAGTTTTTTGTTTTTCCATTTCTTGAAGCAAATATTCTCTTACTTGTTTTGCTGTTGCACCACCTAAAACATTTACTTCAAAAACTTTATCAAACACTTCTTTCCGACAAAATATACTCAAACAAGGATCAAATACAAATTCTTCACCATTAAACCTAAAAACAATCCAAGAATGGTAATAGTCTTTATGCTCAGAAAACTTTAAATACCCTCGGCTAATATAATCGTCATCTTGAAAAAAACAAATAACACTTGCAGTCGTTTCCCAACACCAGCCTTCAAGTTGTTCTTTTTTCATTAAATATAAAATATTCCCTGCATATTTTTTAAAATTTCCCATAAATTCTATTGTTAAATACTGTAGACGCATGTTTACATATTCTAATACTTCTGAACTAGTATTTTGACTTTTCAAAAAATCAAATTTTTTTTGTTTTTCCAATTGTTCATTCTCATATAAATCTTTTCCCTTAATCAATTTCATCTGTAATATATCCAAAGCATTCATCCTATTTCACCTCTTCCCTAATTTTGTTGCTATAATTCCATTTAAAAACCAAAATCTATAAGGTTTTCCCTTATAGATTCAGACTGTTGACAAATAAAGGTCAATGGTCTTTTTCTTTGAAAGAAAATATAG
>CANOWY010000004.1 GCA_947571135.1 uncultured Mycoplasmatota bacterium | reverse complement strand
AATACACATTTTATATCAAATTGCACTTAATTGTGCACTTTAGATTGATTCAACGCTATTTTACTTTTATCATTCTTCTGGTATCTTTAATACTCTTTTTATACCTTTTTTGATATCTTTAGGTGTATAAGTTTTTAAATATTCTATGAACTTAAATAACCTAGGATTCATATTCGCAATTGGAACATTGCATTTTTCTAATGAATAGGAATCTCCCAAAATTTTTGTTAAATACTGAAGGTAGAGACTTTGGAATGGATGTATTTTGTTTTCGTGCCATGTTCTACATCCATAAAAGTCAGTTGCATGTAGTATTTTAGGATTTTTACGAGACGTTACTATTTCTTCTTTTTCATAAAATTTCACTTGATTATGAAGATAAATCTTTTGTAGTGTATAAATATCATAATATAAATCCATTGGAAATAAATTATAAGCAAGTGGAAGCGTTTCGATTTTATTTTGAAATGCTATGTTTAAAATATCCTGATCTGGGAATGAAAGATTATAATTTTTATTTAAAGTATCGATAATTCTTTCGTAGCCAGAACATTCTTCCCATAAGTTATAATCTATTTTTAAAACACCGCTATTAAAATATTCTGTTAAATTAGGATTAAGGGAATGCCAATATTCTTTAGAAATATGGTCGAGTACGGCGGAGATAGGTTCTTTTGTTTTCTGATTTGCTAATTTGGATAAATCTCCTACTACAATTGTATCACTATCTAAATATAACATAGAGTCAGGACAATTGGGAATTATGTTGGATAAGAATAATCTTGTATTGGCAATTTTTGTTCCGCGCCAGTTAGGAATTCTATATTGTTCCATTTCTGGGAATACATGATTTATATCATACATAAATAGTTGACAATTAGAGAATTTAAATACGATTTGCTCTATTTTTTCTTGTTCTTCTAAAGATAAGTCTTCATATAGAATATAGAAACAGATATTTAAATTATTATTATTTTCTAATAAAGAGTAGATAGAAACCAACATAGGGGTTAGATATTTTCGATTTACTGTATAGCAGACGTTTAAACTTTGCATTTGATCTATCTCCTCTCTTTCATTATTTTATGATTTTTTTAAAATTTCTATTATTTCGTCTTGTTTTTTCCTTATTTTTCTAATGCAATTTTCATTAATTTTTAAGCCTAATTTTAACCTTGAAACATTATCCAAATTTTCACTTTCTTTTTCAATTTTGCGTATCTTACTATTAGATATTCCGATATTTTTTAAATACATTAAAGTTGGGGGCAAATGCCATTCCCCATAAAACATTGGTATATTACCGGCTTGTAATGCTAAATATGGATTGATTAAACTGTCACAGAATTCCAACTGTTGTACAGCATTTATTTTCTCTAATTTTAGATGTGCAGTTATCTCAAAAATCTCTTCATAAGCAAAAAAATTAGCCAGTCTGTTTTCAGGAGCGTATAATAAAGAAAGATTACGATAAATTCTTAGTTTGCCTCTCATCTTTTTTAATTGATGTTTGCTTTGAGATAAACTATTTTTAGTTTGTATTTTTTCACTTTGTAGAAAACTTAATTCTGTGATTTTTTCTTGTAGATTTTTTTCTTTCTCTTTTAGTTCAGAATTTTTTTCATGTAAAGCATGGTACTTTAATTTTTGTAGAATTAATAAAATAGCAGACAAATATTTATAATATTCAATGTTTTCAGTTGACACGAATTCTCTATAACAAACATCTTTTATATCCTTTATATTATATAGTATAGAGATTAAATTTAAAGAATCCTCTATGTTTTCAAATTCCATTTTTGTTTTTTCTTGACTAATTGCTAGTTCTGCAAATTCTATAGTGTAGTTTAAGTCTATTGGTTTATGTGCACTTACACGATTAAACATCTCTGTTGCGACAATTTCATAATATTTTTCTTTTTCGCTTATATTATCCATTCTATTTTCCTTCTTTCAAAATACTTTCTTATTCTACTGAAAACGTTTAAAAAAAGCAACCATTATTGATTGCTTGCCTGTTGTTGTGTATTATTTTGGGTGTTTTGTACCTGTACATTCCATCTCGCTGCCACATCACAGTTAGAAGAATATGGAAGTGGATTTGGGAGTTCTAGACGCATAATCATAGGAATTTTAAAAGCAGAACCAAATCCTACACAACTTCCTGGTTGTAATGTTTTTTGTTTTTCTATAACATCCGCCGAAATATTTGGTAACATTTCTTCAATGTATTTGATATCTTTTGGATGGGTCATTTTAAATATCAAGAAGTTAGAGACTTGGGAAATAACAGTATCGGATATTTCTACTGGTCTTTGGCTAATAATCCCTAAAAGTACACCATATTTTCTTCCCTCTTTGGCAATACGTTCAAAAATATTATATCCAAGTAAGTAATTATCGTTGTCTCTTTGAATATAGCGGTGTGCTTCTTCTAAAAAGATATGGAATGGTATGGTTGCTCTTTGTTTTAAGTTTTTCGAAAATTCAAAGAATAAACGAGACATAATTTTAACAATGACTTTTGCATAGGTGTCATCTACATCTTCTAAATTAATATTAATAATTTGGGCTTTGCGATTGTTTTTTACTACTAAACTACTAACAAATTTATCAATTGAGATATTTCCGTTATTAGAAAAATATTTTCCAACTTTGGTATTTAAAATAGTACTTAAACGTACCTTTAAGATAACGGCATCATCATATAATCTTTCGTTGTTTTGGAATCCTTCACTAATCATTGTAAATTCTAAGGCTCTAGAAAAGTCAAGTAAGGAATAATTGTATTCTGTTGGCTCTTGCATTTCTTCATAAGAATCTTCAATATGTTTTAATATATATTCGGTTATTAAAACGCTTTCTCCAAAATAACCATTAGAGTCAATTTCAAAACATTCAGAAAATGTTCTTGTATATCCTAGACCATTAATGGTACTGTCAAAATTAAATTCGTTGGTATGGCAGACTTCAATAATTTGGAAAACTTCATTTTTCTTTCTTGCTGTGGTTTGATTACTAAAAAGAATTGCAAGTAAGGCTTTGGCAATTAAATGATTTTTGTATTTAACCGATTCTTCTGACTCTTGACTAAATATTTTAGCCAGACGAATAGTTCTTTCAATAATAGGAAGTTGTGAGTGATTTGTTGCTTGTAAAAGAAGAGCAAAGTCATCTAGATTTAATAAACTTACTGGAATTTGCAATAGAAAGTCATCTTCTTCTACTGGATTGGTTGTAATAAATTTATAACTATAATTGGGATTGATTTTATTGATACTTCCAAAAGCATTTTTGTATTCTCCGTAAGCATCAAATACGAAGATATTGGCATTATAAGATAGCATATTGGGATTACTAAATAAGTTTTGAACGATTCTTGCTACTCCACAAGATTTCCCACTTCCAGTATTCCCAAATATTCCTACATGATTTGATAATAAATCATTGATACTAGGGCAAACTTTATATTCTTTGTAAATAGCACTATGTCCTAAAATGAATGATTTAGCACTTTCTCTTCCTACTAGTTCCATTAATTCTTCACTATTGATAATTCGTACAGTACTAGATAGCAACGGTTTTCTAATGACACCATTTACATATCTTCCATTTAAGTATTCTCCTAAAAAACGAATTTTTATTTCTTCTTTGTTAAATTCTGTTACTTCTCCTAAAATTCTTTGGTCTGGCGCTTCAAAGATTACATTGATATTCATTAAATCAGAAGTTCCAGCATCTCCGCCTTCGTTTTCTATGAAAGCCACATTTTCGCTAATGTATTTTATTTTTCCAAACACAAGTCTTCACCTCTTTATTTTCTTACTTAAATATAACATAACTCAATTTGTTTTTCCACTATAAATCTCATACCATTCTTTTAGATGGTCTGCTCCACTGCTAATTAAATCTTTAATTACATTCCATGTAATAGAAAAAGCAGTTTTTATATCTTGAAAATCTTTTTTAGCATTTTCACAAAGTGTTTTATCATAATTACAAATTTTGGTTGTGGTACTTAAATAGGATTCAATTATTTTATTTTTGACTCCAGTATAAATTTTTCCTGTTGTACTATTTATCGTTTCTTTATATCCTGGATAATATTCTTCAATTTTGCTATCAATGGATAAGGCAATTTTTAATACTTGTAATTTGGCTTTAGAAGATAAATCATTTAAGGTATATCCTTTTATAGTACCATTATAAAATAGAAAATCAACAATACTGATAAAACGTATTTTGGCTTCTTCTTTTAAATTTGCATCGTTAAAGTAACTTTCGGTTTCGTTCATGTAAGTTATGAGTTCCGTATCGGCATTTCTATTTTCTACTTTTTCATTTGTAATACTTACATTATCACTTGTAATAGTGGTTGGTTTTTCTTCTGTTCCTTTTTCAATCACGCTATTAATGTTTGCACTTACATCACTTCCGATAGGATAATTTTCTTCCTTGGTATTAGGAATGATATATTCGTTATTGGAAGAATCTTCTACTATGATATAGTCCTCTCCTTTGTTGGTTACGGTTCCTGTTAGAATCACATTGTTTTTATTCTTCTCTTGAAATTCATTGTTTTTCTTCCAAGTCGTATAAATCCAAAATAAAATAGCAATTAATAAGAAGACTCCAACTAATTTATAAATAGTACTTATACGAATGCCTTTAAAAAAATCAACTATATTTTTTATTATTCTTTTTATTTTATTCATTTTCTCATCACTACTTTAGTATACCAAGAAATAAAGAAAAGATAAACCTTTGTTTTTGTTTATCCTGCATGTTCGTTGTAGTTTTGTTCTATATTGTCATATAAAAGATCCCCTATTCCTCTTTCGTCTAAATCAAGATTACGATTTACTAGATGATGGTATAGTGCATTAAGACGTGAAATACGATATTCAAGTTGTTCTTCTTTCTTTTTTGTAAAGTCCATAGTAAAAAACTTTGTGATGTTGTAGACTAAAGCGCTATCTAAACTTTGTTTAGGAGTTACTACCTGAATTGCTGGGGAATATGCTAAGTCCGAGGATATGGAAAACCAAATCGTGTTTCGTAAGAGAATTATAAGATGAATTTCGACAAGAAAAAATAAACTACATTTCGTAATTTATCTTTCTAAATTGTTTTATTTTTTCATTTTTAAAATACGCAGAACTTCACTATCTAAGTAAGGAGAATTGCTTCCGTTATTTTTTTCGGCAATCATTTCCATATAATATTGTTTATTTCTTTGTTTTATTTCATTACATATATTTTTTCTTTCTTCTATAAATGTTTCTAAAGATTCATAGTCGTTTAAATCAATAATTTCTTCTACTTTAGAAAATGAATTTCCTTTAAATAATTTGTTTCCTCTAATTGTTCCATCTAAATTTAAAATAGCATAGTAGTTTCCATCATTTACTTCAAACGTTTCTGTAACTTTTTCTTCTGTAACAGGATTTATAAAGGAATAATTATCGTCATTTTCATAGTCGGATGCAATTTTTATCATGCCTAAAGCACATCTATATTTTTTAAATAATCCATTTTTTCCTTCAAAAGTTATGGTATTCCAGATTCCATCTTTTATAATATAAGAACCATTTTTATATTTATATGTTAGACTAAAATCTTCTCTATTATTGGCTCTTTTCAATAAAGACAATTGATTAATAAAATCAAATTTATCTTCAAAGTAATCATAGGAAAATGAAACTTTTTGGCTTACTTTTATTAACTTACCGCCTAGTAGTCTATAATGGACTAATAAAGCATTTTCGTTATCTCTAAAAACTACAATTGCATTTTTTTCGTCTAATACATCTACCTCTTCAGGAAATTGTAAACTAATTAATTTACGCAATAATTTTTCAGTAGGATTTTCACCATTTTTTATCATACGTCTTTTTAATCTTTTTGGTAGTAACATATTTAACACTTCCTAAAATTTATGCTTATTATATACTTAAAATGATTACTTATCAAGTTTCTCTTTTAATATTTCTTTTGTAATAACAGGGTTTGCTTTTCCTCTAGTGTTCTTCATAACTTGTCCTACAAAGTAATCAAATAAGTTGTCTTTACCATTCTTATATTCTGCAACTTGACTTTGGTTCTCTTCCAATACTTTATTAATAATGGATTCTAATTCTCTTTTATCAGAAATTTGCGCCATATCGCTACTAATATAAGTTTTTGGCTCTTTCTTTTCTTCTATGGATTTATAGAATATTTCTTTCGCTTGTTTAGAAGAGATGGTTCCTTTGTTGATTTCGTCAATGATTTGTTTTAATAAAGCAGGAGTTAAGTAGAAGTCTTTTAGGTTTATTTCTTCTCTGTTAATTTCTCCGAGAATTTGCGTAGTGAGCCAGTTACTTGCCGTTTTCGCATCAATTCCTAACTTTAGGCATTCCTCAAAATATTCGGCTTGTGCTTTTTCTTTGACGATTACACTAGCATCATAATTCGTTAATCCGTATTCATTGATATACTTTTGTTTACGTTCGTGAGCAAGAGGTGGAATAGAATTTCTAATTTCTTCTACCCATGCAGAATCAATTTTAAATTTTGGTAAATTTGGATCAACAAAATACTTATAATCAATAGCATCTACTTTGCTACGCATATAAATCGTGGTACCAGACTCTTCGTCCCAACGACGAGTTTGTTGTTCCATTTCGTCGTATTCACCGGTTTCTTTTAACTTTGTTTGACGTTCAATTTCATAGTTAATGGCATCTCTTACTCCTCCAAAAGAATTCACGTTTTTAATTTCTACTTTTACTCCCCAATTTTCAGGGTCCGTCTCATCTAAAGAATCTTCCATAATCGAAATATTGACATCACACCTAATTTGACCTTTTTTTGTATCAGCATCGCTAATATCGGCATATTGGTATACTTGGCGCATATGTTCTAAGAAAGAAACAGCATCTTTTGCACTATGCATATCAGGATAGGTAACAAGTTCTAATAAAGGAACACCCGCACGATTGTAATCAATATTACTTGTAGAATAAAAATGATCTAAGGAAGCGGCATCTTCTTCTAAATGGATATTATCAATTCCTACTCTAAAGATGGAACCATCTTCTCTTTCTATATCTACGTATCCTTCCATTCCTACACAGTCTTCTGGTGGATTTTGCGTGATTTGGTAATTTTTAGGCATATCAGGATAATAATAATTTTTTCTTTCAAAATACATATATTCTGGTTGGCGACAATGTAAGATAATGCTCGCCATAAGAGATAATTTTACTGCTTCTTTATTTAAAACTGGCAATGTTCCCGGGAACCCCATATCTAAAGGTTGGATATTTGCATTTGGTGTTTCTTTGTAAGAATTTTCTGCAGAACTAAATACTTTTGATTTTGTTTTGCTCACCTCACAATGCATTTCTAATCCTATCAATGCTTTATATTTGCTCATGGTGTACCTCCTTTGCTATTTGGTTTTTATAATTCATTTTACTTTCAATCGCATAGGCAATATTTAAAACGTTTTCATCATCATAGCAGTTTCCAGTGATATTAAGAGCAACTGGTAAATCATTTATAAATCCATTAGGAATGGTGATAGAGGGAAATCCTCCAAAGTTTCCAACTTGCAAGTGTTCTTCTAATGCAGCAGTGTCTTTGGTTAAAATGTCTTTAGACTCATCTAGGTGTTTAGCAGGTCCACTTCCAACGGGTAAGATAACGGCATCATACGATTTAAATAAATTTTTCCAAGTATCAACAAGCATTCTTCTAACTCTCTGGGCATTTTTAAAATATCTTTCTTGGTTTTCTTTTTGTAAAATATAAGAACCGATAATAAAACGTCTTTTGATTAAAGGAGAAAAACCTTTTGTACGGTGATCCATCATCATTTCGGTAACATTTTTCCCCTCTCCTCTTGGACCGAAGATAATACCTGTTAGGTTAGACATGTTGCTTGTTGCTTCTGCGCAAGATATAGCAACATAAACACTTGGTAAGGCGTCTAGGAGTTGTTTATCTACGGATACTTCTTCTACATTCATCCCAAGGCTTTTGCATACTTCTAAAGAATTCATAAAGTTTTCTAAATGTTTTTTTAATTCTTCTGTTGGATTTTCATAAACTTCAATGTCACATAGTTCCTTGATGTAACATAATTTTTTATCCTTTACGTCTCCATTTAAACTGTCATATAAATGAATATCGCTAGAATCCCATGAAGTCATGTCATGTTCGTCTATCCCTTTCGTGGTATCAGTAACGATTGCAGCATCTGCTACACTTCTTGTTAAAACCCCACAGTGGTCTAGACTTGAAGCAAATGCAAATAATCCGTATCTTGAAATCATACCATAAGTAGGTTTGTAGCCAACAATTCCACAGTAAGCAGCAGGTTTTCGAATAGAATCTCCAGTGTCACTTCCTAAGGCATAAGGGTATACGCCAGAGGCAACGGCACAAGCACTTCCTGCACTAGATCCTGCTGTCATACGTGTAGTATCCCAAGGATTTTTGACAATTCCTGTATGTCCTGTTGTACCAGTTCCTCCCATTCCAAATTCATCTAGAACTGTTTTATTAACTGGTACTGCTCCTACATCTAATAACTTTTGTACAGCGGTTGCCGTAAAAAATGGAACATAATCTTTTAGAGTATTTGATGAGCCAGTAGACAAAATATCTTTTGTTGAATAGTTATCTTTAATTCCAAAAGGAATACCAGAAAGAAAATGATCGGTAACATTTGTTTCTTTTGCGTCATCTAAAATGGTAACAAATGCGTTGTATTTTTCTTGTATTTCATGCGATTTTTTTAAAGATTCTTCAATTAGTTCTCTGCTTGTTACTTCTCCTGATTTTAAGAGGTTATGTAATTCTTCTATTGTTTTATCCATTAATTCTCCCCTCCTACTACTTTTGGTACTTCTACTTCTCTACCTTCTGTTTTATCACAATTTCTTAAAGCGTCTTCAATTGGTATGGAAGGCTCTGCCTCATCTTCTCTTAATGTAAAAGTAAAATCATCTAGACAATGTGTCATAGGTTCAATTGTTTTGATGTTTTGGAAACTATCGACTTTGCTTAGGTTTTCATCAATAATAGCAAATTCATCTAATACCATTTGGTTTTCTTCGGGGCTTAGCCCGATTAGAAGTTTGGCGGCTAAATCGTCAACTAATTCACTCGTAAATTTAGACATTTTCTTCCTCCTTTATTATTTCAATTCCTAATTCTTCTAGTTGCTTTGGACTTACTTCTGTTGGAGCCTCACTCATTAGGTCACTTGCACTTTGGGTTTTCGGGAATGCTATTACGTCTTTTATATCGTTTGTTCCTGTTAGAACCATTACAAGTCTTTCAAGACCTGGAGCAATTCCAGCATGAGGTGGAACTCCATATTTAAACGCTTCTAGAACAAATCCAAAACGAAGGTTTGCTTCTTCCTCACTTATACTTAAGGCTTTAAATATTTTTGCCAAATCTTCTTTTTTGTGATTACGGACACCTCCACTTGCTAGTTCATATCCATTTACGACCAAATCATAACTTCTGGAAATACAATTTTCGGGGTCAATAATGGTATTAATATCACGAACCATAGTAAATGGATTGTGTTCTGCTTTCCATCTTCCTTCGGTTTCCGAATATTCAAAGAAAGGAAAGTCTGTAAGCCAAAGGAAATTTAATTTTGTTTCATCGATTAAATTTAATTCTTTTGCTATTTTGTTTCTCAATGCCCCTAAAGAAGCATAAACTATTTTTTTTGTATCAGCGACAATTAAGATTAAATCGTTGTTTTCAATATGATAAGTTTCTTTCATTTGGGCTAATTTTTCTTCTTCTAGATTTTTAGCAATTACCCCATTAAACGTATCATTATCGTATTTTAACCAAGCAAGTCCTTTAGCACCATAAATTTTCACAAAATCTGTTAGGTGTTCTACGTCACTTCTAGAATATTTATCCCCGTTATTTTTAACAATTAGACATTTTACAATGCCTCCACTTTCAATAACATTATTAAATACATTCATTTTAGTTCCTTTTAGAATTTCGGTTAAATCTAAAAGTTCCATTTCAAAACGTGTATCTGGTTTGTCTGTTCCAAATCGATCCATGGCTTCTTTATAAGTTATACGTGGAAATGTTGGGAGTTCTATTCCTTTTACATCTTTTACGATTTTTTTAATCATTCCCTCTGTAACATTCCAAACATCTTCTTCTTCTGCAAAACTCATTTCTAAATCAATTTGCGTAAATTCAGGTTGTCTATCAGCACGTAAATCTTCATCACGAAAACTTCTAGCAATTTGGTAGTAACGCTCAAAACCAGAGACCATTAAAAGTTGTTTAAATATTTGAGGACTTTGTGGAAGTGCGTAGAAAGCACCCTTATTGATTCTAGAAGGAACTAAATAATCTCTTGCTCCTTCAGGAGTTGATTTACAAAGAATTGGGGTTTCGATTTCAATGAATCCTAAATTATTTAAGTATTCTCTAGCACTTTGGCATACTTGATGACGGATTAAAATGTTCTCTTTTAATTTATCTCTTCTAAGGTCTAGATAACGATATTTTAACCCAACGTTTTCATTTACTTCTGTGTCATTATCATAGACATTAAAGGGTAATGTTTCACACTCGCTTAGTATTTCTAGAGTTTCCACCATTAATTCTACTTCCCCTGTTGGAATTTTAGGGTTAATCATATCATCAGTACGGGCAATTAATTCTCCACTCACTTTAATACAATATTCGTTTTTTAAACTTTCAGCCACTTCGAAATCACTTTTTAAAAATCCTCTATTGAATACGACTTGTAAGAATCCTGAGCGGTCTCGTAAATCAACGAATATAACACCTCCCATATCACGACGTTTGTTTACCCAACCGTAAACCGTATATTTTTTTCCTATATCTTTTTTTCTAAATTCTCCATTGTTATATTGTTTCATCATTTCTTCTCTTCTTTCTTTCCTTTTTGAATTTTCTTTTTTACTTTTTCTTTCTGAACATCCGTAAATATTGGCATTAAAAATTCGTGTTGTGTCATTTTTCTTAAAAATTCGATATCTTCTGTTTTTAAGGCTTTATCAATTACAGAATCTAAATCTAAATCTTCTTCTACACCACTAATCAACTCTGCTAAATAATAATCGTCTCTTTTTTCTATGAAATAATCGACGATTTTAGAAAAATCTTTGCCTTTACGATTATAATTCATAGCCATTCGCCATATAGATTCTCTTTTATCTTCTTTAATACCAACTTCAATTAAATCGTCAAAATATTCTTGATTAATTGGTGGTGGTAAAGGTACAGAAATATATTGTGTAATAAATTCTAGAAGTTCTAAATCATCCATTTGTAAGCAGGCCTTATTATATAATGGAAAATGGGTTAAAATTTCGAAAAGTTTTTCATAGCGTGGACCACTATCTCTCACTTTTTCTTTGTCTTCTAGTAATTCCTTGTGTGTTTTTTCTATAAATTTGATTGGCTCTTTTTTTGCTTTATCGTTCATTTCTTCACTTATTTTGATATTGTCAAATGAATCTAATAAGCGATTTATCATAGTTAGCCTATTGATTTCTACTTGGTCTATTTTGATTTCCGTAGTATTTATAGTTTCTTTTACTTCTTGTAAAAGATTATTTAATTCACTTCTTTCGTTATCAGAAAAATTTTTTGTATCCATGTTTTTGAGAAGTTCAATTAATTCTTCACTATTGATAAAGCGATTGACATAGCGATAAATTATATTTGCTAAATCCACAATAGCACCTCCTAATAATAGAATTCCTCTAGTTTGTTCATATCCAAACTAGCCTCTACTAAAAACTTATTGTTGTATTTTTCATTTAACTTATTATATTTACAAACAAAATCATCAAATTCAAAAGTAAATAGATCTAAATAATCTTCTATAATATCTTCTAAAAAATCACAATTTTGTAATTGCAAAAATTTGATAATTTTAAACATATTTTCTTGGTTGATATTACGTAAAGTACTTTTTTCAAACTTTTCTATTATTTCTTCTATATTCACGCTACTCTTCCTCTTTGTCTTATATTTTTTATATCAATTCCATACTTCTCTTTTAATACCTTATTGCTTGCACTTAAAATTGGAGTTAATTTTTTCCCGCCTTTTTTATCGTCCACAATAAGTTCTATCTCTTTTTCTATTAGGAATTCAATTAATTGTTCTAAGTCGTATGTGTTTTTTCGCAGACAATTTATAGTAATAAAAGGACTTATGCAATATTTTTCTAATAATAGAATATTATTTTTAATTTGCAAACTATTAATTGAAAAAATAGTAGGTTTAAGTAAATGTTTATATCTGTCGTCATTCCAAAATGTTAAATTTAGTTTTATTTCTATTTCGTTTTTGCTACTGTTCCAAATAGTTGATGTACGTAAATCCTTATATTCTTCTTTAACCAAAGTCTCATTTTCTAAAATACTTTTAACAAATTCATATCCTCTTTTATATAAGCATTCACTAATTAAATATTCTTGCCCTTTTAACAATTGATTTATTAATATCTTTTCGCTATTATTCATGCTTTAATTCTTCTTCCTTAAAACTCACAATTTCCTGGTGTTCTAGGATAAGGGATAACATCACGAATATTATCTACCCCTGTTAGATAGATTAATAGTCTTTCGAATCCCATACCAAATCCAGAATGAACACATGTCCCATATCTTCTTAAGTTTAAGTACCAATCAAGTCCTTCACTATCCATACCCATTTCTTTCATACGAGTAACTAACTTTTCATAGTCTTCTTCTCTTTGGCTTCCACCCATTAGTTCTCCTGCACCAGGTACTTCTAAGTCGACTGCCGCAACGGTTTTACCATCTTCGTTTTGTTTCATATAGAAGGCTTTAATGTCTTTTGGCCAGTTTTTAATAAATACAGGTCCATCAAAGTATTCAGTGATGTAACGCTCATGTTCTTTGGCGATATCTTCTCCATACTCAGGAGTAAACTCCCATTTTACATCAGCATTTTTTAGTATTGTAATGGCTTCTTCATGGTCAATTCTAGTAAATTTAGAGTTTAACAATTTATTTAATTTTTCTAAAATTCCTTTTTCTACAAATTCATTAAAAAAGTTCATTTCATCAGGACAGTTTTCTAAAACATAGGAAACGATATATTTAAGCATATCCTCCATAACGTCCATGTCGCCTTCTAAATCACAGAAACACATTTCGGGTTCAACCATCCAAAATTCTGCCGCATGGGTTTTGGTGTTTGAGTTTTCTGCTCTAAATGTTGGGCCAAATGTATATGTCTTTTTATAGGCAGTTGCAAATGTTTCGGCTTCTAATTGACCACTTACAGTTAGGTTAGTCATACGCCCAAAAAAATCTTTAGAGTAATCAATTTCACCATTTAGTTTGTCTATTGGTAAAGTCGTGACTTGAAACATTTCTCCTGCTCCTTCACAATCACTTGCAGTAAGTAAGGGAGCATGAAAGTATATAAATCCCTTGTCTTGAAAGTATTTATGAATAGCATAGGAAGCAGTGCTACGTACACGAAATACGGCTTGGAAAAGATTAGTACGAGGGCGAAGATAAGCCTGTTCACGTAAAAATTCTTTTGTATGTCTTTTGGGTTGAATAGGATAATCATCGGGACAATTTCCTAAGATATTGATTTCTCTTGCCTTAATTTCGACCTCTTGTTTGCCTTCACTTGGAACTAACATTCCTTTCACGTTTAAAGCACTACCCACTAAGATATGACTAATTTCTTCAAAATTAGAAAGTGTTGTATCATATACAATTTGTATATGTTTAAAACAAGTTCCATCGCTAAAGTCGATAAAACCAAAATCTTTTTGTCTACGGTGATTACGAATCCAACCATTTATTTCAACTTCTGTATTTTTTAAACTTTCTATATTATCAAATAATTCTTTTAAATCCATATTTTTCCTCTCCTATCTTGATATAATATAATCCATAATTTCATTTATTTCAGTATTCTTTGTCTTTATTATTTAAATCAATACCATCAATACAATTTTCATAAATCCACTGCTTTAAATCATTCCCATCCCCATCTTCATAATACTTAATAAGTTTCTCATAAAAAGTTTCTTGATTTTCTTGGGCGATAGTGATGATTCCACAACCGTTATCTATCATTATTTTATTAGCAAATAACATAGCAACTCTTTTATTTCCATCAATAAACATTTGTCTTCTCATAACTGATAACATGATTTCAATCGCTATTTCCGTTTTTGTTTTTTCGGTTTGATTTAGCAACTCTTCTAATTCTTCTTTTATTTGACTTTCAATAGGAAAAAGCGGTTTCCATTTCGTTCCACCAATATTGACAGGTGTAGATCTAATTCTTCCAAGTTCTTGTTCTAATACCAATTTATCTGCTACCAATTTATGAATATGACACAAAGCATTAAAGTTGTATTCAAAATCTTTAGTTTCCAAAATAAATTGCCAAGCATATTTTAAATTATTAATTGCAATGATTTTGTCCACTGTAAGACCATTTACAACTCCACCATCATATATTGTTTGTGTTTCGGGATAAGTTACTCCAATTCCCTCTAAATTAGCACTTTTCCATATATAATCTACTATATTTCTTTTAGCAATGAAAACATTTTGCTCTTTTGTTAATTCAAATTTATTTTTCATGTGCTTTTCTTCCTATCTTGAAACAATGTAATCAATGATTTCATTCTCATCTACTTTTGTTTCTTCTTTGGTAATATTATCTTTTACTGTAATTAATCCCATCTTTAAGTCTTCGCTATTAAGTAGTATTAATAATTCAGCGTGATTTCTATCGGCTTCTTTAAATTGGCTTTTTAGACTCCTTCCAGTTGTATCGTAATCCACACTTACTCCACTCAATCTTAAATCTTGCGCAAGGGTTATGGCCTTTATCTTTTCTTCTTCATTTACATAAAGTATGTAACAATCTAGCGGACGTTTTTCTGTTTCTTCTAATCCGTCCATAGCAAGCATTACTCTTTCAAGGCCACAAGCAAATCCGATACATGGGGTAGAAGGGCCTCCTAATTTTTCTACTAAATCGTTGTATCTTCCCCCTGCTGCAATTGTACTTGCTCCACCAAGTATTTCTTCACTGGAAACAATCTCGAATACAGTATAATCATAATAGTCTAATCCTCTTACTAAATTTGAATCTACTTCATAATCTATATCCAAATAATTTAAATATTCTAAGACTTTTTTAAAACGGCTAGTGGATTCCTCACTTTGGTAGTCTAAAATACTAGGTACATTTTTTAAAATAGCAGAATCTTTATCCACTTTGCAATCTAAGATACGTAACGGATTGGTTTCAAATCTTTTTTTACAATCTTCACATAATTCATTTATATGAGGGGCTAGGTATTCTTTTAAGGCCACTTTATAGTTTTCTCTATCTTCTTTAGAACCTAGATTGTTAATCTTAACATTTAAGTCTTTAAAACCTAATTCTTCAAATAAACGATAGCCAAAAGAAATGACTTCTACATCTGTTGCTACATCATTACTTCCTAAAATCTCTACTCCAAATTGGGTAAATTCTCTATTCCTTCCTTGCCCTGGCCTTTCGTAACGATACATGGTGCCGTTGTAGTAAAGTTTTCTAGGCATGTTAGAGCCGTACATTTTGTTTTCAATAAAACTTCTGACAACTCCTGCTGTTCCTTCTGGTCTAAGGGTTAGTTCTCTGTCACTTCTGTCTTTAAAGTCATAGGTTTCTTTTGTTACGATATCAGAAGATTCCCCTACTGTTCTGTGGAATAAATCACGAGATTCGAATATGGGAGTACGAATGAAATCGTAGTTATAAAATTCGCAGTAATAATCAATATATCGATTGATTTTCTTTAGTTTTAATGCGTCCTTTTCTATTACATCATAGCATCCTTTTGGTTTTGTTATCATTTTTTAATTCCTCCTTAAAAATAAAAAAACCTAAGTATCGTAAGGACGAAAAATTTCCGCGGTGCCACCTTACTTTACTAGGTACTCTTAAAACTTTATCGCAAAAATATGCGTTTCTATGTGTAAAAAGTTGTCTATTTCAGAAGAAATTCTTTAGGCATTTCCAGCATTTTAGCCTTCTCTTGAAAGAATTTGTTTTCTTACTTTTTCTTTTTCATAGAAAATTTATTTATAGGTTTATTTTATTACGATTTTTTGTTGAAGTCAATGAAATGTTTTGTCTTAATTTTGGAATTAAAGTGAAATCATTTGTCTTACTATTATAAAACTCTATAAGTTCATTTACATCGTATTCCTCTTGATACCAATTTTCCTCTACAATAAAATCAAAGAAATTTGTTTCTTTCACAATTTTGAAATTATCACCTACAATTATTTCTGGGGTTTCATTTTCATCATAATAATTTGGATAAAGATAAGATAGTAATGTTACACCTGTATCTAGATCAATATAATTTAAAGTATCGTATCCTCCCCCCCCTCTCATAGGACGATATTTATCAAGGTGAATTGCCATTAGTTTTGGTTCTAATTCTTTTCCTTTATAAGAAAGGGTTACGATTTTTAAATAACCCTGTTCTAAATTAGAATACGATATCGTTCCACTTATTGTATTTTCCTCATAAAATAGTTCAGAATTTCCTAAATCACTCCCTAAAGAAATCGTTTTATCAAATTCTTTTTCTCCGCAACCATTTAGTAGTGCTAAGGTGGCACTTAGACCAAATGCCGTTAAATGAGTTTGGAATTTCCTTTTAGTTTTCATAAACTTGTCCTCTTTTCGACGATTATTATATTATAAAGACATGAAATGTCAATTCTTATGTTTTTTGCGCCAAGATTTAAATAAAATCTCTTTGAACTATCCTATGAATGGAAATTCATAGGGTACTACGTTTTATTTTTCTCTTTTCTATTTCTACAATCATTTCTGCTGTTTTTTCTACACCGAATGTATCACTATTAATCACAATATCATAGTTTTCTAAATTGTTCCAAACTTCTCCAGTATAGTATTTATAATGATTAGCACGAAGTTTATTGATTTTCTTGATTTCTTTTTCGGCGTTTTCTTTAGAAAGACCATAGTATTTGGTGGCTCTTTTGATTTTATTTTTCATATCGCTATAAATAAATATTTTTACGATATTTTTTTCTTTTTTTAGTGCAAAGTCAGCACAACGTCCAATAATTACGCAAGATTCTTCTTTTGCTAACTTTTTCATAATTTCTGTTTCTTTTAAGAATAGTGCATCAGCGTTATTTAATCCGACATAATATCCATTTGCAAAGGCATCTAATTTATTTCTTTTTTGTTCAGAGGCTTCAATGTATTCGTAAGAAAGTCCTGTTTCTTCTGCTACCTTTTTAATGAATTCTTTATCATAAAAAGGAATCCCTAGTTTTTCTGCAATTAATTTTCCAACGTATCTTCCACCTGAACCATATTCTCTTGCTATCGTAATAATCATTTTTTCTTTATTTTCTTTTTGTATTCGACTAGGCTCTTCTTTATATTTTTCTTTCGTATCTTGTGTATTCATATACTTTACTTCCAACATGATTAAGATAATTGCTAGTAAAAAAGCAAGTCCATCTGCTACTGCACCAGAATACAAAATTCCCATAAGTCCAAAGAATTTACTTAACAAAATCATGGCTGGGACTAAAAATAGAATTTGTCTTGATAAAGACAATATAGCACTTTTACTACTTTTTCCAATTGCTTGAAAAAATATTCCTGCTGGTATTTGGATACCGTTACAAATGATAAGCATTAAGTAAATACGGAATGTTAAACAAGCAAAAGAGATATAGTTTGCATCTCCACTACCAAAAATTAGGATTAATTTATCTGGAATTGTTTGAAATAAAATAAAGGAAATTATAGTGATTATAACACTAGTACTTAGAACAATTTTTAATGCTTCTTTTACACGATCTAATTTTTTGGCGCCATAATTATACCCAAATATAGGTTGAGCACCAATTGCAATTCCTAAGACAATGCTATATAAAATTTGACTTATTTTCATCACAATTCCTAAAACAGTAATCGGAATTTCAGAACCATACTCTGATAATGCGCCATAAAACCCTAGTAAATTATTTTCTAAAGCGATTACAACTACAATACTCATCTGTGTAATAAAACTACTAATTCCTAGTGCCATTATTTTTTTGGCTATTTTCAAATCGAATTTTATGTTTTCTTTAGTTAGAGAAATAGTTTTAAATCTTTTTATATACGCTATATTAAGTACAAATGTAACAAATTGGCTTAGGATTGTTGCTATGGCTGCTCCTTCAACACCCATATGAAAAACAAAAATAAATATTGGATCCAAAATAATGTTTAATACTGCTCCTGTTACCATAGAAAGCATAGAATATTTTGGGCTACCATCGGAACGAATGATGGAATTTAGAGAAGTTCCTATCATAACGAAAGGAAGACCAAAGGCAATAATTCTCCCATAGTTTGTTGCATATTCTTTTAACGCTTCAGTACACCCAAAAAGATTTAATAGTTGTGGCAAAAAGATAAGGGTGATTAATGTAAAAAGTATAGAAAAGAAAGTGGAGAGTAAAAGACCATGAAAAACGCCTTTTGCTGCTTCTTCCTTTTTCTTTTCTCCTAACTTTAAACTTAAATAGGCACTGGCACCATCTCCAAACATTAAAGAAAATGCAAGGGCAATAACAGATATTGGAAATACTACATTAGTGGCTCCATTTCCAAGCATTCCCACTCCTCTTCCAATAAATATTTGATCTACCATGTTGTACAGTGAATTTACAAGCATGGAGATAATACAAGGAATAGAAAAACGCAAGATAAGTTTACGTACCTTTTCTGTTCCTAGAATGTTTTCTTGATTTTTCATTTTCCTCTCCTACTTTCTAATTTCTATCTTATTTTTGTATTGTTTTTTCTGATAAAAATCAATACTGTTTCTTTGAACCTTATCCATTTTATGGGAAGAAACAGAAAAAGTCAAGATGTAATTTAGAACTATTTTTCTATATTTTCAAACCATTTTTATCGTTATTATGGGACATTTTTTAAAACGTAAATCTTCTTTGAGAAAATGTTTTTAGGTGGTATTTTTATGTATAAAAAACGTTTGATTTTGATTCGTGAAACTTTAAGTTTTACACAAAGAGAGATGGCTTTCTTTCTAGGGGTTTCTAAATCTAATTATGCTAGATGGGAAACAGGAGAAACACTGATTCCTTTTAAACATCTTCTATGCTTAGCAAATAAAACACATTATTCAGTAGATTATTGTTTAGGACTTAATAGCAATTCTAAGAAAAGACAAGAAGATATTGTATACTCTGCTTCCTTTTTAGGAAAACATTTGAAAGAATTTCGTAAAAATATAGGTTATAACCAAAAAGAATTTGCTCTCTCGTTACATACGACTCAATCTGTAATTTCTTCCTATGAACAAGGAAAAACAATCATACAAACCTCATTTTTATATGATATATGTCGTAAATATCATGTTTCTGCAGATTTATTTTTAGAAGAAGAATTAGAGGTACTTTCTTATGCTAGATTATAAAAAAATAGGAAAATTGATTACCTTAGAACGACAAAAAATCAATTTAACACAAGAGCAATTAAGTGAAGAATTATTTGTAACGAGACAAGCAATAAGTAAATGGGAACGGGGCCAATGTATGCCAGATTATGATTCATTAATTCGTTTAAGTAAAATTTTTTCTATCAGTTTGAATGAACTCGTTGCGGGAGAAAGACTTGGGATTTCCAATCGACACAAAATTAATACCATTTTTATAAGTTTGTTAAAAGAAAAAGAGCAAAAACGAATTATCATTATGATTGTATTTACTCTCCTTCTTTTTCTATCTTTCTTTACTATTTTATTTCTACTTATAATAAGTTTCATGTCTATAAATTTTATGGAGAAAGCGAGAACTATTCTATTACAAATATGTTAGGTATTTTTTCAAATGAAAATGCCTACTTAAAGTTAAATATGTTAGAGACTGTACAAACCTTTGATGTTATAGAAATTTACTATTTAAAAGACAATGAGAAGCAAATAGTATGCAAAACAAAAGAAGAAAATATATTACTTACAGAATTCAACAATTACCAAGAATATTTTACTTATAAAAACCGAAATGACTTTATTCACAACCTATATCTCGATATTTATAAAGGAGAAAATATTGAAACAATAAAATTAAATGTTCAAGAACTTTATGCCAATACGCACTTATTCTTTAAAGAAGAACATGGTGCTAAAATAAACGTTTCGAAACAAGAAAAAAATCCTATTCCTTCTAAAATTCAAAAGGAATTTTTAAAAGAAACAGAAAATAGGTATTTTTTAGAAAGTTCAAGCGGAAAGTTACTATATGAAGCCGATTTACAAATATTTCTGTTAGAAAAACAAGAAAATCAAACAACAGAAAGATGGATTTATAATATTTTGCACCAGACTATTTTTTATCAAAAATATGAAGAAACTATTTTAATAGAATCTAGTGAATTACAAAACAATAATACCAAATGCCAAATATCAAATTGTATAGATCACGAAGAAAAATACAACTATTTTTTGGGAAATTATGTTAAAAAATATTTTAAATAAATTTAGGAGAGCAAAAATAAAATTTATTTACTAATTTTATAATTATAAAGTTCTTGTAAGTTTGTAGGCCATATAATATATCTTTCGCGTATTTTCATATTGTATTTTATTTTTGTTTCTTCAAAATCTTTTAAACACTCTTCTAAGTGATATAAGTATTCTTCTCATACTATTTAATGTTTTTACTACACTTCAGAAATATCATAAGTATAGTTAGTTCTAAAATAAATTTCATTCTCTGACTATAGCAATCCATGTAAATAATATAATTTCATACTTTTTAAAATAAGAGACGTTTTATTGCCATTGGAATCTGATTATTGATATTTTGATTTTTTAGTCTGCCTAATTCATCATAATTAAAGTTTACAACATAAATACAAAATGTACTTCTTTCTACTATATCTATAATTTTGAAGTAACAGAAAAAAGGATTGCTGTTTCATTACAACACTCCTTGATATTCTCTAATCTAATGTCCATTTTACACAAACACTTAAATGATATAATTTTAAGTCTGCTTCATCAAAAATGATTAAACTTCCCATACGACCTCTTTGAAAATAAGCAAAATATAAATATTCTTCATCTACTTCATTAAAATTAAAATATTTTTCTAATTTTTCTCTTTGTTCTAAAGTTTTTTTTTCAAGCATAAAAAGTAACTTTTGATTAAGTTCTTCCACAGAATGATTATTTATTTGCTCTTTGATTTTATCTACGTCTTTCTTTTGATAATATAATATATCAAAATCAGTATCATCTTGCCAAACTCCTTGAATAATAGTATCTACTGATTTTGGTTTAGGCAAACTCAAACCGCAATTAATATTTAATACATTTATTGTACTAAATTTTATGTTGTACCATGTAAAAAATATAAAAAACAAAAAGATTATTATAAATACATATTTCAATAATTTTCTCATATTATTTTCTTCTTTCATTTTTGTATTTATTTTGTATATATCATTATTCTACTAATAACGCATAATTTACATCCCACTTATAAGGGACTAATAAATCTTGTTTCTGAAAATATAATCCCATATTATTTAATACAACTCCAATGGAAAATCCCTCTTTTTTATCAAAAACATATGTACCTGAAACAGTAACATCTGCCCAGTATTTATCATCAATAGAAATAAAACGTACAACTATATTTGTTTTTCCAACAGCACTTGCTAATCCTGCACATGTATTTTTGAATCTTTTAATAGGACTTTTTAAAATGTTAATAAAAAAAACTGTTTCATCGATATTTGCAACTGGATTATTCTCGCAGTAAGCATATAAGTTATAGCCTAGTATAGTTTCACTTGTACCTATAATTCCAGTTGAATCCTAGTTTATCTTATCAAGTACACTTTTAGTATATCATAAAACATAAAAAGAAGCATTTTATTTTTGCTTCTTAAAAATCTTTTAAACACTCTTTCAAGTTATATAGATATTCTTGGGGTGTAGGTGTAAATTCTTTTTCACAAAATTCTATTCCGATAGATTTTAAATACTCATACTCTTCTTTATCCTCTTTTTGAAAAACTATTTCACATTTTTCTTCGTGTGATATTGACCAAAGCCAACATATTCCATTTTTGTAAAAAGTAATATCTTCAAGGAAATATGGTGCTTGCCAAGCATATATAGAGTTAATATTTTGGATTTCTTTTTTAATTTGATTATCAGTTTTAAAATAATAATAAGAATTTTTATAATCACCTATTACTTCAATGTCTTCCCTAATATATATTAAATGATTAGCATTCCTTAACAAAAAATCATTAGTTGCAATATCGTTAATATAGTTAAAAATACTATTTTCTATTACTGTCTTTCGGTTCTCCTCCACCCTTTTTTTATATTCTTTTTCTTTTAAGGTTGAATCTTTTATTTCATAGTGATTTTGATAACCTTTATTAAAGATAACAGAATCTTCTTTAAATCTGTTATACAACCAATCTAGGCATTCTTTAGTATAAGTAATATCTAAATCTTTTGGTTTTTTATTTAGGATAACATTAATGACTCTAAGATTTCTATGTATATGATTCGTTGTGTATTTTTTTAATTCAAAAATATTACAAGTTTGAAAAATATAATCAATTAGTTTTTGATATGTTTCTTTATTCATATTTTTTATTTGCATATTTTACTCTTTTCTATTTAATTATTATCCCAAGATAAATCTAAAAACCAAATATGACGATGTGAATTCCTGTCGGGATGATATTAGTAATTGATGTGACTGCTTCAGAGACAAAGGAGCCAACAATGAAAATCATTTTTTTATGGTTTAGCAATTCCATTTGCTACTATCGATGTATAGCACTACCTATAGCCATTTATACAATTTAAAACCGTAATGTTCTATCTGCATCTTTGTTTATCTTATCAAGTACACTTTTAGTATATCATAAAACATAAAAAGAAGCATTTTATTTTTGCTTCTCTTTCTATTATTATCTATAAAATTGGATAGAATACATATTATTATTTTCGGTGTCAATAATAAGTATAATTAAATTATATTTAATAGAATTTAAATATCCTTCTTCAAACAATGCATAATAATTATTTTCATTAAATTTAATGTTTGGTTGAATAGTATTATCATATAATTGTTGAAGTTCTTCATTATCTTTCATAAAAGAGTTAATAGTAATAAAGTCGTTATACTTTTTTTCTAAAAATTCTTTGTTTTCTTTTTCGATTTTTTTAAAATAGTCTCTTTTGATTAATTTATTTATATTTTTTTTACTATAATGCATCACATCTAAATATTGACCGAATTGAAACCCACTATTTTCATATATTGTTTCAACACTCTTTGGATTAGGTATGTTAATATTCCAATTTACTTTATACATAAAGTGAACACTAGATATATACTTTATAAATAGAACAATACCCAGTGCAATAAGAATGATGGTATATATGTTCTTTTTAGTTTTCTTTTTCATAAGAGCCTCACTTTTTTGTTTATTCTGCTGGAATTGTTATAGTATATGATATGTCCCAGTTATATGGTGTTAATAATCCTAATGTTTGATATGTAAGCCAAAATTATTTGCCCAATCTAACCACTTAAAAGACCATCTCCATTTGTCAAAGTCATAAATGTCATATACAATTACATTTAAATCAATAGCATTTGTAGAATCGTTTTTTATTCCTTGTATTATATAATTTGCGTGTTGTACTGCACCATGCAAATCTTTATCACTAACAAATCCAGTCGAGCCATTCACATAATCTTCGCATACAAAGTAATTTTTATTTTTATTATTTGAAACACATTTATTTACTTCTTTTTTCATTTCAGACGAATTTTTTATTTTATTGGTTACAATGTTCATTGTTGCGTTATTAAGACTTGTTCCTGCAAGTGCACTATTAAGCATCCCAGAAGAAGCAGGCATATTCGCTTTTTTGCCGATTAGATTACTTAAAGTTTTTGCAACCGATTTTAGAAAATTTCTTGAAGATTTTAATATATCAATAAAATATCCGTTTGTATCTTGGTATGTAATATAGTTGTTACTTGTGTAAATATATAAATTGTCACTTAAGAAATCTTTGTTGGCATTAATAATTCCATCTGCATTAAGAAATCTACCCCATGTTGGATTATAGTATCTACTGTTTAGATAATAGAGTTCTGTTTCTATATCGTAATAGTAACTTCTATATCGATATGGATTTATTATCGCGATATGGTTGCTATCTGTTATATATCCGCCATTGGCATCTTTGTTTATCTTATCAAGTACACCTTTAGTATATCACAAAACACAAAAAGAAGCATTTATTTTTGCTTCTTTGATTTTCTTGGAAAATGTTATATTATTTAATTTTTCTTTGACGTTATTTTTTTGTTATAGTATGCAATAAAGTAATAGCCTTCTTTGATATTAACTTATTTATGAAGGCATTACCCAAAAATTTATATAATAAAGATCCAAGTTTTCTTCATCAAATATAATCAAAGTTGAAAAACTATAACGCTTGTCATATAAAAAATATAAAGAATTTTCATTTAAAATACTTATATCAAGTTTTTGTTTTAATATTTCTGCTGATTCAGAATTTGTTCTTTCAACTATAAATTGAAATTTTTCAGTTAATTCTTTTAATGACTGATTAGTAATTTGCTGTTTTATTTTATTGGTATCTTCTGTTTCATAATGCAGTATGAAAAAAATATTACCATCTCTTCCTGGTTCTTCTATAATTTTTGTTATAGATTTCGGTTTAGGCAAATCTAAGTTGCGATTTATATTTATTAGATTTATATCACTATACTCTATATAATACCATGTACAAAATAATAGTGTACAAACAATAATACTAAATTTAATCATCTTTTTTCTTTTTTTCATCATTTCCTCCTCAACCAAAACATTTTTAAAATAAAAATATTATTCTACTAGCACTGCATAATTAACATCCCATTCATATGGAACTAATATATTTTGATTTTGAATATAAAAGCCTATGTTATTCATAATACTTCCAAATGATATGTCTTTTCTAAATTCATCAAAATCATATGTATCTGTAACAGTAACATCTGCCCAGTATTTATCTTCAATCTGAACAACCTGAACTTCTACTTTTGCTTTTCCAACGGAAAGATGTAAATCACTATGTCCTGTAAATTCAATATCCTTACTACAATAAGTATCCCTATTTGTTTTAAATTCATTTATGCACTCATTTACTACACTTTTTACTTGCTTTGAATTTCTAATGGCCTCACTTAATTTGTTTGTTGTTTTTTGGGATAGTTGTTTTTCAGGTTGAAAGGATTTAGCAAACATATCTCCTGCTAAAGGTCTATTTACTAATGCTCCCACAGCACTTGCTAATCCTGCACACGTATTTTGAAATCTTTTAATAGGATTTTTTAAAATGTTAATAAAAAAACCTGTTTCATCGACATTCGCAATTGGATTATTCTCGCAATAAGTATATAAGTTATAGCCTAATATAGTTTCGCTAGTACCTATAATTCCATCTGCATTAATAAATCTACCCCATGTTGGATTGTAGTATCTACTATTTAAATAATATAATCCTGTTTCTATGTCATAATAGTAACTTCTATATCGATATGGATTTATTATGGCTATATGGTTACTATCTGTTATATATCCGCCATTTGTATTTTTGTTTATCTTATCAAGTACACTTTTAGTATATCATATAACATAAAAAGAAGCATTTTATTTTTGCTTCTTGTTTAATATATCTAATATTTCAGGACTACCTACGTAGGTTAAAGTATCTTTTATAAAAAAATCCTCTTCTACAGGGATTAACCCTTTTTCATACATTTCTAATAGTTTGGCTGTTTCTTTTTTATCTTTTATAAAAAATTCTATTTCTTTTTGCTCATACTCCAAAAATTCTTTTTGGCCTTGTTCTGTAAATGTTTTTGCTTTTTTTAAATTAAACCATTCATAAGAATTTAGCAATTTTTCAACAATTTTTGAATATTTCTCATTCCAAAAAGAAAATAGAACACCATGATGTTGAGAATAGGGAATATATTCATTTTGAGGAGGTTCTAAATTGAAATTACCTATATAGATTAAATCTTCAGGTACTTTATATTTTAATGATTTTATAACAAATAAGTATTTATATATAAGATGATATTTATCTGGATATAAATTTTTAGTTTCTTTTGGAAAACGAGTTTTCTCAAGCAAATAGCCTTCAGAATAAATCTTAATATATTCTAATTTCTCTAACTCTTCCTTCGTTTTAGGAAGTATGGAATCTTTAGTAATTTTTGCTCTGAAGGAATTTGTAGTTCTTGTCATTTTCCAATTATCTTTATTAATAATTGTGTGAATTAAAATAATATATTTTCCATTATATTCTTTATGTTCTTCACTATTTATTTTTAATGCAAATACATCTCCTTCTTCCCAATTACTTAATTTTGTTTTATCATTTTTATCTTTTACCATTTAATACCCCCAACATATACTTCTTCTCCAAAATAATCATTATATACTTGTATATAAATAGACAGATTACTATTTCCTCGACTTAACCCATTTATTTGATTGTTTCTGTAGTTTCCACGATTAAGTGTTTTATATTCAACTATTAATTGTTGTTTTTTTATTCTAGCCGCACCATAAGGTAAATCTGAATATTTTATTTCCATCTTTGTTTATCTTATCAAGTACACTTTTAGTATATCATAAAACATAAAAAGAAGCATTTATTTCTGCTTCTTTGGAGAATATAACTTTATTTTTTCTGGAAAAAAAATCATTTCAAGATTACTATACCAACTGTTCAAATAATCTTCACCCACTTTTTCTATTTCTTTATATGCAATTTTTCGCTTTTCAAAATAGGCTTTTTTTATGAATTCTTTTGGCATTAAACTTAATCTTTCCAAAATTATCCAAGCACCAGGCCAATTCATATCTTCTAACCAATCCATTAATTTTTCTACATAAGGTAATAATTCATTATCTGTTTTCATGTATAGAATTTTTGCACAATTTTCCCATGTTCCTTTACTAAAAGGCTCTCCTGGTAATATAAAAATATTTAAATCGCGTTCTGATTTTAATTGTTCCATAGCCTTTTCTTGAGTTTTATAAGAATTACTTGAATCAAGTTGTAATAATAATTTTTTGGTATTTTTTTTCATTTTACTATTCCATCCCATTTTACCACTATACTTTTTAATGCCCCTGTCCAGATAGATCCTGGCCCTTGTTTGGCCCAATCTTCCATAGTTCCACCAATTGGATATACAGAGATATGATTTGGTTTGTCTTGTATAGCATATAAAATTCCTGTATTATTAATTGCTTCTATTGTTGTTTCTGCTGCATTTACTTGTGGCGTGTATGAAAATGATAAGCCATAATTTGGATTATCTACATCCTTCTTTTTAGGGGTTAAATTAGAAGGATTAGTACCTCCCCATCGATAAATTTTAGTATTAGATCTATCTTCATTTTTAGTTTTAGTACTAGTTTTAGATTTAGTTTGTGTTTTAGATTTTATATTTTCGGCAGTTTGATATAAATAATTAACTAGTTGTTTAGCACCATAATATAAACCACCAAGGAAAATTGCTCCTACTGTGGCAACTCCCGCCATACTTGCTCCAGCAAGTGCTAAAGAATCCCCTTCGTTATCTTCATAGATAATAGGATTATTTTCACAATAAGCATATAAATTTAGCGCAATGTTATTTTTAGCAAAGCATAAATAATTATCTGCATTAATAAATCTACCCCATAGTGGATTGTAGTATCTACTATTTAAATAATATAATCCTGTTTCTATATCGATATGGATTTATTATGGGTATGTGTTTGCTATCTGTTATATATACGCCATTTGTATCCTTATTTATCTTATCAAGTACACTTTTAGTATATCATAAAACATAAAAAGAAGCATTTTATTTTTGCTTCTTGTTTAATATATCTAATATTTCAGAACCACCTACGTAGGTTTCAAAGCCATTTTTTTGTATTTCTTTTGTTTTACTATTTGTTTCGTTAATAGATTTATTAACTTTTTTTAATTGGACAATAAAATCATCTATTTCTTGCCAAAATTTTATATTTTCTTTTTGATTATCTAAAAACTCTTTTTGACCCTCTTTTGTGAAAATTGTTGACTTTTTTAAATTTAACCATTCATAAGAATTTAGTAATTTTTCAACAATTTTTGAATATTTCTCATTCCAAAAAGAATATAGAACACCATGATGTTGAGAAACAGGAATATATTCGTTTATGGGTTTTTCTAAATTGAAATTCCCTATATAGATTAAATCTTCAGGTACTTTATATTTAAATGATTTTATAACAAATAAGTATTTATATATAAGATGATATTTATCTGGATATAAATTTTTAGTTTCTTTTGGAAAACGAGTTTTCTCAAGCAAATAGCCTTCAGAATAAATCTTAATATATTCTAATTTCTCTAACTCTTCCTTCGTTTTAGGAAGTATGGAATCTTTAGTTATTTTTGCTCTGAAAGAATTAGTAGTTCTTGTCATTTTCCAATTATCTTTATTAATAATTGTGTGAATCAAAATAATATATTTTCCATTATATTCTTTATGTTCTTCGCTATTTATTCTTAACGCAAATACATCTCCTTCTTCCCAGTTAGATAACTTTGTTTTGTCTTGTTTATTTTTTACCATTTAATCCCCCCCCGACATATACTTCTTCTCCAAAATAATCATTATATACTTGTATAACACTACTTGACATTGAACCTTTTTTACATTTCCTTTTTCTTTTTTTATTTTTCTACAAGATATTCCCAATCTTTTTCTAATTGCCGTAAATTCTTTTCTATTTTATCTAATTTATTTTTTAAATCATTCATCTTTTGGTAATCATTATAGTTTTCTTCTTTTACCAATTCTACATTTATCTTTTTCTTTTCAGATTCTAATTTAGTTATTTCTTTTTCTATCTTAATGATTTCTTTTTTTGAAGTTTGGAAATTGGTTGAAGATTTTTTCTCTTTGTTCTTTGGAAAATTATTAGATTCACTCTTCTCTTCTTTTCGTTCTTTCATTTTGTCTTTATATGTTTCATAGTCATATGGATAATAGGTTGCAGTCCCCTGTTCAAAAACAATTAAATGAGTAGCAATTTTTTTTACAAAATATCTATCATGAGAAACAAAAAGGATAGTTCCTTTGTAGGAAGATAAAATCGTCTCTAATTGTTCTTTTCCTAATAAATCCATATGATTGGTTGGTTCGTCTAAAATAAGGAAATTCGGTTTATCGTATAAAATTTTACAAAGTTGTAAGCGTACTTTCTCTCCTCCCGATAAAACATTTACTTTTTTGCTTGTTTCTTCTCCGCTAAATAAAAATGCACCTAATGCGCTTTTTGCTTCACTTTCTAATGCATTTGGATAAGCACATTTAAATTCTTCTAAGATAGTATGATTATCATTTAGCATTTTTAAATTTTGATCGAAGTAGGCACTTTTCACATGATATCCAAAAGAAATAGAGCCTTCTTTTGGTTTTAATAAACCTTGAATCGTTTTTAAGAGTGTGGATTTCCCTGTTCCATTTGCCCCAATAATCCCGACTTTTTCTCCTTGCAAAATTTCAAAATTGAAATTGGCAAGTATAGTTTTGTATCCAATTTTTAAATCTTTGCAAGTAAGAACCGTTTTTCCGCTTGGTTCCATTTTATTTAAATTCATTTTGAATGTTTTGGTATTTAAACGCTTCGGTTTTTCATAAAGATCCATTCTTTCAATCATATGTAATTTAGATAAAGCCATAGAGGCTTTTGAAGGTTTATATCTAAATTTTTCGTATAAACTGCGAAGTCTTGCAATTTCTTTTTGCTGACGATCGTAATTTTTTAAATCTCTATCGTAATTTTCTTGTTTTTGTTTCTCGTAAAAGGTATAATTTCCAGTATATTTCGTTACTTTTTTATAAGAAATATCGTAAATTGTGTTTACAATATTATCTAAAAACATTCGATCATGAGAAACAACAACAAAGGCTTTTTTATAATTTTTAAGGTAGTTTTCTAACCAAACGATGGCTTCAATATCCAAATGGTTAGTAGGCTCATCTAAAAACAATATATCTGGATTGGACAAAAGAAGTTTTAAAAAAGCAAGTTTGGTTCTTTCTCCTCCTGAAAACTCTTTCATTCTTTTCTTTTTATCTTCTTCACTAAATCCAAATTTTTTTAGCATAATTTCATATTCTTTTTGGTAGGTATAACCACCAAGGGTATTAAAACGGTCTAAGAGTACCGTGTATTCTGAAATGAGTTTATCCGTTATATTTGTCTCCATTTCTTTTAAGACTTTTTCTAGTTTTTGTTCTGTATCCATAATTTCGTGAAAGGAATTTCTAATTTCATCTAAAAGCGTCGTTTCTTCATTTGAAAAAGTTACTTGTTCTAAATATCCAATAGTAAAAGTACCAATTTTATTAATTTGTAATGGCGTATCTTCTACTCCTTCTTCTAATAAATCGTTAAAAATAAGTGCATTTAAAAGAGTTGTTTTTCCACTTCCATTTTTTCCTACAATTCCAATATGGCTTTCTTCCGTTATTTCAAAATTAATATCATCTAAAATAGTGTTGCCTCCTAAAGAAATTGAAGCATTTTTAATTTGGTATTTCATGAATTTGTCTCCTTGTAATAATAGAATATTGTTTAGTTCATTGATTTCTCTTGTTCTTCTGTTGTTTTTACTTTATTACTTCTAAAACAACTTCTTTGTCACTAAAATGATGTTTTTCTGTGCCAATAATTTGATAATCTTCATGTCCTTTTCCTAAAATCATTAATAAATCGTTGTCTTGTAATAATTCGATTCCTTTTTTTATGGCTTCTTTTCGATCATAGATTACTTCATGGTTGTCCTTTTTTAAACCATTTAAAATATCTTCCATAATTTGATGTTCCGCTTCTGTACGCGGATTGTCGTTTGTAAAAATGACATAATCAGAGTATTCTTCTGCGGCCCTACCCATAAGGGGTCTTTTGGTTCTATCTCTATCTCCACCACATCCAATAATCGTAATAATACGTCCTTTTTTATATTCTAAAGCACTTTTTAATACGTTAATCACGGCGTCTGGAGTATGGGCATAGTCAATAAAAATACTGTTTGTTTTGTAATCTATTTTTTCCATACGACCATTAGGAGCCGTTAATTCTTTTGTAAGATTTAAAATGTTTTCTACTGTAAATCCTAATTTATGTACTAATAAAAGGGCTGTTAGGAAATTGTATACATTATACCTTCCGACCATTTTAATTTCCGTTTCGTATTCTTTCTCTTCATATATAAATTTAATTTTTGTATTGTTATGAGAAAAATCCATTTGGCTAATTAAAACGTTTCCATTTTCAGTTGAAATAATAGTATTTTCATTTTGAGGTAAAATAAAATTTTTGGCGTACGTATCATCACCATTTAAGATAGCGACTTTATTGTTTCTAGTACGTTCAAATAGTTTCTTTTTGGCATTGCAATAGTTTTCCATTGTTTTATGATAATCTAAATGATCTTGTGTAAGATTGGTAAAAGCCACACAGTCGAATTCTAAGCCATAAATTCTATCCTTATCTAGAGCATGACTACTTACTTCCATTACGACTGTATCGCACCCAGCCTCTTTGGCTTCTATTAGCATTTCGTATAAAAGATCTGTATCTGGTGTTGTATTGTTCAACACTTTTTGACTATCTTGATAGTAAAATCCAATTGTCCCTATATAGGCAGGATTTTTCCCCAGTTTTTTTAACATTTGGTAAACTAAAAAACAGATGGTTGTTTTCCCGTTGGTTCCAGTGACTCCAATTAAATTCATGTCTTTTATTTTTGGATAGTAATTTGTATAGAGATATTCCTGTAGATATTTTTTAGTATCGGCAACAATTTCCGTCTCAACAGGAAATTCTCCTTTTTCGCATATAATTTTTGTTGCTCCATTTTGGATTGCTTGTTCTATGAAATCATGGCCATCTGTATTTACATTACGTATGGCGATAAAAGTATCTCCCTGTGTTACTTTTCTAGAATCTGTCTTTAAATTCATTTTTTACATCACCTTTATAGTATTATAGCACAGGTTTTAAAATGGGTGTCATGAAATACTACTTATTATAAAAACAAAAGTTAAATCTAGCAAATCCGTCCTATTTTATTTTTTTAAACTTCTTATAATCTTTTCTTGTTCTTGGTAATTTAGGGAATCAAAACTGTAAAAGGCTAGTTTTTTTAAGGGTGCATTTTTCATGTTTGCTAGTAACGGCCATGAAGAATTTTCTATTTCTTTTAAACGTTTTGAAATGTCAATACCAATTGTCTCACATAACACTTGAGGCGACATTAGATTTTCAAACTCATCTATAGGCATTATAAATCCGCTAACAAGATCTAAAACAACGCCATAATCTTTTGAAACATTGTAACTATGTAACCAGTAATGATTTTGAAATACAAATGGACAAATAGAAGTCACTGCGTAGATGTCCTTATGAAGTTTAGAAAACTGATAGGCTACTTCGTGACATTTATAATCAAAATGTGCATTGGAAACGATATTGTAACCATTTGGTAAACTTGTTTTTTTATAAGATATTTTTTGTTGCACTAAACTTTGTCTTATCATTTCTATATCTTTAGCCAAAAAAGAATTTGAATTATAAAAGGAAAATGTATTTCCTTGAGAGGAAAGTATAAATTGTTTTTTCTTTTCATTCCAATAAATTTCATCTATCCAAGGCACTTTTTTCCAAAAGGCTATATTTTGATTTCCATGTAATAGCATAATGTCTTTCATACATTTGGTAATTTCTTCCTTATACAGATAATGATAACGTTTAAGAAATGCGTAAAACGTTTCTATAATCGAAATAGGAACTAGAGAATCTGCTAAAAAACCAGTTCTTAAAAGCATGCTATACTCTTGTGGTTCGGCATACATACTCTCTATTAATTTATAATATAAAGTACCACTAGTTTGTTTTATGAAGTAAGCAAATGTATTTATATATTCTTCTTCTATTTTTTTGACTTCATTTGTAGAAGTATTCAGAATTTCATTTAATATTTCACTTGGACACATAAAATCCCCCTAATTCAGTAGGTATTTTATCATAATTGTTTTAAAAAATACAAATTTTTTGAGGCATTTTCTCTATACAACTATATTTTCTTTAAATCATTTTGGTATTTATTTTTCGTTTGTTTTTTCTCTTTCTGAATCCATCACTATGGTAATTGGGCCATCGTTTGTTATATTGACTTGCATATCTGCTCCAAAAATGCCTGTTTTGGTTTCTACATATTGATTTAAAGTCTCATTAAATTTATCGTAAAGATGAATGGCTTTATCCCCTTTCATGGCTTTTATATAGGAAGGACGATTTCCTTTTTTCGTATCGGCATAAAGAGTAAATTGACTAATGGATAAAATACTTCCACCTACATCTAAAATGCTCTTATTCATTACTCCGTTTTCATCATCAAAAATACGTAAATGGGTAATTTTTTTTACCAAGTACTCTATATCTTCTATTGTGTCGCCATCGGTAAATCCTACTAGAAGAACAAGCCCTCGATTGATTTCAGAGATTAATTGATTTTTCACACTTACACTACTTTTCTTACTTCTTTGTATCACAACACGCATTATTTTTTACCGGCTTTCTTCACAAAAGAAAGTGAATATAAACTGTTTATAAAATCGTTTAATTCTGTTGCATTTTTCACTTTTATTGTTAAATTATATATTGTAATTTCGTTTGTGTCATTTGTACTTAAGGAAACCACACTGATATTTTTAACAGAGGCTTTATTAATGATGTCTCCTACGTAATTTTTATCATTTAGTGTTTCAATATAGATATCCGTATAATAATCATTTTCACTTGATTCACTCCAAGCAACCTCAATTAATCTTTCGTTTTTATTTACGACATTTGCACAATCTGTTTTATGAACCGTAATGCCCTCTCCCTTGGTGATGTATCCAATTATGCTATCACCTTTTACTGGTTTACAGCATTTAGCCAAAGTGATTAAAATATCAGAATACTCTCCTACAACAATATCCTTTTTATTGTTTGTTTTCGGAATGTATCTATTTTTGTTACTTACTTTTTCGATTAAAGCGTCTGTAACATTATGTTTTTCTTCTGTTGTTAATTTAATGATATAGCCAGCAGTATAGCGAAAAGAACCTATGGCTAAGTAAATTTCTTCTATATCGTTTATTTTTAAATCCTGGTAAAGTTTTTCTAATTTTTCCTCACTAAAAACTTCGCTAAAAGCAAGTTTTTGTTTTCTTAGTTCTCGTTCTAAAATATTCTTTCCATTTTCAATATAGTCTTCTCTATCTTGTTTACTAAAATAGGATTTGATTTTACTTTTTGCACCACTTGTTTTTACAAAATCAAGCCATTCTTTACTAGGAGTAGAATTTTTATTGGTATTGATTTTAATAACATCGTTGTCTTGCAGTTCATAAGATAAAGGGACAATTTCATCATTTACAATTGCACCTATAGTTGTATCTCCTACTTTTGAATGAATTCGGTAGGCAAAATCAATTGGTGTTGAGCCTTTTGGTAATTCTACAACATCTCCTTTTGGAGTAAATACATAAATAAGTTCTCCTAAAATATCATTATTAACGTTTGCAGCAAAATCCAAGTCATCGCTTTCTTTATAAGATTCAATCATATTTCTAAAAATTTCTAGTTTTTGTTCCATCATGCTTTGGATTTTTTTGGTTCCTTTTTCTTTATAAGAAAAATGAGAAGCAATTCCCTTTTCTGCTATTTCATCCATTTCATAAGTTCTTATTTGTACTTCAAAAATATGTCCATCAATTCCTACAATCCCAGTATGGAGAGATTGGTACATATTTTCTTTTGGCATAGCAATATAATCTTTAAAGCGTTTGGCAATCGGGCGAAATTTAGAGTGAATTAAACCAATCGCAAGGTAACAGTCACTTTCTTTTTCGACAATAACTCTTAATGCCAGGATATCGTAGATATCACTCCATTTGCGCCATGTAGATAGTTTTTTATAAATGCTATAAACACTTTTTACACGACTTTTAATATGAAATTTAATTCCATTTTCTATTAAAATTGCACTTATGCTATCTTGCATTTCTACTAGTACTTGTTCCAACTCTTCTACAGACGCGTCTAGTTGTTTTAAGATATCTTCGTATACTTCTGGTTTTAAATATCTTAAACATAAATCTTCTAATTCGCTTTTTATCCCATATATTCCTAAACGATGGGCAATTGGAATTAATACATTCATAGTTTCATTGGCTTTTCTTTTTTGCTTTTCAGGTCGTACTGCCCAAATGGTACGCATATTGTGAAGTCGATCTGCCAGTTTTATGAATAATACACGTACATCTTCGGCAAGCCCTACTAAAACTTTTCTTAGATAAATGGCAGATGATTCTTTATCATCAGGTAGTTCTAGTTTATTAATGGTGCTAATGGTTTTCACAATATTGGTAATTTCAAATCCAAAGTTTTCTTCTAATTCCTCTTCTGTTGTATCTCCATTATTCATAACCTCATGTAATAAAGAAGCCATAATCGTTACTTTATCTACATTTAAGTCACTTAAAATGAGAGCCACATTTAAAGGGTGTGTTATATATGGCTCATTTGTTAAACGAGTTCTTCCTTCGTGTTTTTCTCTAGCAAATTCATATGCTCTTTTTATATCAGCCAGTTCATTTTCATTAAAATTTTTTTTCAGTTTTTCTAATAAATCTTCAAATTTAGGTTCTATATTCATAAAATCGTATCCTCTTTATTTATATTTTCTTGTCTTTGTTCTTCTTGATTTTCCGCTTTTTTCCTATTTTTATAATTA
Source organism: uncultured Mycoplasmatota bacterium (assembly GCA_947571135.1). GTDB lineage: Bacteria > Bacillota_I > Bacilli_A > RF39 > UBA660 > MGBC108787. Next base: position 52,693 of record CANOWY010000004.1, on the reverse strand, counting down.
AGATAATTGACTACTTCTTTTTCATCAACAAATAAAATATCGTTTACTATATCATATAAGGTGAGATCTGATTCTCCGTTCCATTTTGTTTTTCTGAGACAATCCCATACATCCTTTTCTGTTACAAACGTAATATGGTTTTGTTTTAATTCTTTTACTTTGGATTTAAGAGCGGGTAAAACTCGGTTGTATAAATCGATTAGTGTTCCAAAATTTTCTGTTACCATATTTTTCCTCCTAAATCATATATTTATTATAAAGCAATTTTATGGATTTTTAAAGGGGACTACTATGAAAAATAAATTTTTATCTTCCACTTTAATTTTGATTTTAGGTGGATTTGTTACACGTATTTTAGGTTTTATCATTAAAATTATTTATACTCGTATTATTTTAGAAGAGGGCGTTGGTTTACATTCTCTTGTTATGCCTACATATTCTCTTTTAATTACAATTGCAACACTTGCTATGCCCCTTGCGATTTCAAAGTTAGTCGCAGAAGAAAAAACAAGAAGTATTAAAATCATTTGCTCTTCTGTTCTTATTATTATCGTTGTCAATATTCTTTTAATGGCTACCATGTTTTTCTCTAGTAAATTTATTGCTTTTCACTTGCTTAAAAACGAAAGTACTTATCTCCTTCTTCTTGCTTGTACCGTTACTCTTCCTTTTGTGAGTTTATCTAGTATTGTCAAAGGATATTTTTTTGGAAAGCAGCAAATGCTACCGTATGCTCTATCTAATTCTTTAGAACAAGTAGTAAGACTTATTTTAATCGTTTTTTTTCTTCCTTATTTTGTTAAAATAAGTATCCTCGCTGCTGTTGTTGCTTTAATTCTTTTTAATATTATTTCAGAGATTTTTTCTGTGATTGTATTTTTATTTTTTATTCCCAAAAAGGCGATTATTACAAAAAAAGATTTGAAGCCTACTATTTATACAATTAAAGAAGTACTAAATGTAAGTCTTCCTACTGTTTCCTCTAGATTTATTGGAAATATTGGTTTCTTTTTTGAGCCGATTATTCTTACCAACATTTTATTGTTTGTAGGGTATTCTAGTGATTTTATCTTGATGGAATACGGGGCTTATAATGCTTATTCGATTGCCCTTCTTACCATGCCTTCCTTTTTTGTTGCAGCCATTAGTAATGCATTAATGCCCGAAATTAGTAAATTCTATCAAAAGCGAAATATTGTGATGTTAAAAAGGCGTTTTCATCAAGCAATGCGAATTTCCTTTTTTCTAGGATTTGTATTTAGTATCTTCATTTTGATTTTTAAAGAGCCTCTTCTTTGGATTTTGTATCATACAACAAGTGGAATTGATTATATTACGGTTCTGGCACCTTTTTTCGTTCTCTTCTATTTAGAAAGTCCTCTTATTAGTACTTTACAAGGACTTGGGCTTGCTAAATTTACCATGAAAATTACTTTTATGGGTGTTCTTTTGAAAAATGTTATTCTGGCAATTTTTTCTTTTTTCAGAATTGGGATTTATGGACTCATTATTTCGGAGATTGTCAATATCATTTTTGTTGTAGGAACAAATCTCTATAAAATTAAAAAAGTAACGGCAAACTTATCCTAACCATTATTTTTTTCGCTAAAAACAATATCTGTTTCATTTGGATACATTTTTTCTACAGTAATGAAAAGATTTCCTTTGGCATATTTTTGAATTGTTTTGTCTTCTGTTTCCATAACAAGAGAAAAATTGTTTAAGAAGTCGTCTAGTGCAAAATCTCGATCTTCTAAAATATCCTCTAAAGACATTTTATTTCCGTTATAGGCTATACTGATATTTCGAATTCCATAACTGTAAAAATGAAGATTCTCATAATCAAATAATTTTTTCTTTGTTTTGGTTCTTGTTGTAGCAACGACAATTTCATACTGTTCTTCCCTATTAAAATTCTGAAATGCATTACGAGTTCGTAAAATATTTAGATGATTTAGTGTTAACAAAAGCAAAAAAAGAATAGTAAAAATACTCCCTAGTATTGCAAATTTCATCCCTGTTTTTGTTTTTCGAATGCTTTTTACAATTTTCATAGTATCACCCTTTATTTTCCATTATTATACCATGGATTATTACCAAAGTGAACTAAAGAAATACTTCCAATACTTTAAAATAACATACAGTTGGCATCGCTATTCTCTTAATAGGTTCTTGCAAACAATGTTTTCATTCTATATGGCAATCGCATAAAAAATAAATGTAAAAAATGATATACTTATAGATTTATCAAACTAAACTATTGTATTCTTATAATTCTTATCTTTTTTATTAAATATACAATAAAACATATAAATTAAAACCATTCCCAGTAAATTTAGAAGCATATCATCCACATCAAAAATACCTGTGTGCGTAATGAGTTGCAAAAATTCTACCATAAATATTAAAATTATATCAATTAAGAAAATATGATTAAATTTCTTCAAATTAAAAATTTTTAAGATAAAGTATTGAATAGGCATGAATATTCCTATATTCCCAAAAATATTTATTATAACTATATTGGTATTTAATTGATTAAAATGTAAAATATATTCTGCTATCGTTTTAAACGGAATTAAATTATAGCGAATTTCTCCATTCATTCTTCCAAAAATAGTTAAATTAAAAACCATAATTGTATATAAAACTAATAAAAGAATATAAGAAATTTTTTTCATTTTTTCTTTGTCCTCAATTTTATCATAGTAATAGTTTGTTATCAGATAATTAGCTATTAAAATAGAGATAGAAAAAATAGTGTTAATAACTAAAGCACCTGTATAATTCGCATAAGTATATACACTACTATAAATCTCTTTTAAATAGGACAAATAAAAAAATAATGTTATTAGATAAATAATAATAGAAAGCATTAAATATTTCGTATTTTTTCTTTTTTTACTAATATCAATATATTCTATAATCTCTTTTATGATTTCATTAGATTTTTCATCTTCTTTTCCAGACAATATCTCTGATATAGAAACTCCAAGTATATTAGATAAAGGAAGTAACAAAGAAATATCAGGAGTCCCTCTTCCTGTTTCCCACCTAGAAATTGCTTTCTCTGTAACATGAAGTTTTTCTGCTAATTCCGCTTGTGTTAGATTCTTCTCTTTCCGTTTAGATTTGATTAAATCTGCTATCTTTTCTAAATTCATAAAATTTTCCTCTTTTCTAAAAAGATTATATATATTTACAGCAATTTTCACAATCTATGAAACGTAGAGTAACGAAAAATAATAATTATATAAAAAATTTATCTACTATCAGAAAAATTGTTTTTAATTTTGCAAGACTTGATACTGCTATGTTTAACAAACTTACTTTAAAACAAAAAATGACATGTTATAGAAGTAATTTCAAAAATATTGAAAATCTTATATTTAATGTCATTTTTTATACTAATCTCTAATTTACGTTAAATTTTTATGCGATTGCCTTATTCATTCTATTATAAATTACTTTTCTTAATGAGATAAATTCTATTTTTCTTTTTGAAAGCGTAGAAAACATCTTCAATTTTTAATCCTTTAGTAGATAATTCTTCTTCTAACCAATGTTTGTCTTTTTTTAGGAAACTTAAAGATTTTTGTTGCAGTTCCCCATCGACTATAATTGGCATTGGGTAGTTGCTTTTTGTATGCAACATATTATATTTGAATATAGAAAGTTTTCCGTTTGGTTCTAAAAAGGCATATTCAATCTCCTCGATACTTTTAATAGAGTTTTGTCGTAAACTTAATAATAAATCGTCCATACTATATCTTTGTCTCACCATTTCTTTGTAGTTTACGTTACCGTTTGCAATAATTAAAGAGGGTTTTCCTCCAAAAAGAGTTCTAAAAGTCCTTGATTTGATACTAATAAAGGCAAGCCCTACTTCTAAAAGTACTAATAAAATAATAGGAATAATGGTAAAGAAAATAGAATCGTTTATATTTTCAATGCTAATGGCTACTAACTCAGCAATCAAAATGGATACGATTAAGTCAATGACCCCTAATTGTCCTATTTCTCTTTTTCCCATAATACGATACGCAAGTACAATAAAAAAATAAAAAAATGTTGTTCTAAACACAATCGTTAAAAGTTCCATATATATATCCTCCACTATTATTATGGGTATTTTCATATTTTTTTAATCACTCTCATATAGTTTTATAGGTGATTTTATGAAATGTGCAAAAGAATATGGTATCTTGCTTCTTAAGTTTTTAGGATTTTTAGTTGGTGGTAGTATTGTTTTAAGTTTATTTTATTATTTGTTATTGCCTTCTAAAGTTGTAAATGTATTTATGTTTTCTTATATCATTTTAGTTTTCTTTATTTTTGGTTATTTAAGAGGAAAAAAAGTAGAAAATAGAGGATTGTTAGAAGGTCTTAAGATTGGTTTTTTATTTCTTATTTTGTTGCTTTTTTTTAATCTAGTTATTTACCAAACTGGTTTTAAAATTGTGCGAATTATTTATTATATGGTTCTGGTTTTTGCGAGTGTTGTTGGTGCAACTATTGGCATAAATAGAAAAAAAGAATAAAACTCTTTTATTCTTAAGGTATTTCAATAAATTGAAAGTTTTCGTTTACATTTATATAAGATTTTTCATTATAAATTCTTTTGGTAACAGGATTATACATTTCCGTAAGTCCTGTTTTTTCGTATAATTCTGCTAAGGTGATTACTTCTTCTATACAAGAATTATTATAATAACAATCTTTTGCTGCTTCTACAATTTTTTTTGTAGTATTTTCAAGCATGCGTTCATTATGTTTGGTAATGACTTTATAAGTAGAAGGAATTGCAATTAAAAGTACAATTATAATAACGGTAGAATAAATCCATATTTTATTTTTACTCATAGTCATCTCCATAATATTTTTTTACAAAGATATCACGATATTCAAGTAAAGAATCTTTTTTTATTGCTTCTCGGATTTCTTCTGTTAAGTTAATTAAAAAACGAATGTTATGAATAGACAAAAGACGGGCTCCAAATGTTTCTTCACAATTAATTAAATGTTTTATGTAGGCTTTTGTATAATGCTTGCAAGCATAACAATCACATTCGCTACTAATTGGTGTAAAATCTTCTTTGTATTTGGCATTTTTAAGGTTTATTTTTCCGCTTTTTGTTAGAGCATGTCCATGCCTTGCTAGTCTTGTTGGACTTACACAGTCAAATAGATCAATTCCCCTGATAACTCCTTCTATAATATCAATCGGCTCTCCTATCCCCATCGCATAACGGAGTTTATCTTTTGGAAGATAGTTGGTTGAGTATTCAAAGGCTTTGTACATATCTTCTTTGCTTTCGTGGTCATTGGCAACTCCCCCAATACTATAGCCATCAAAGCCTATTTTTACCGTTTCAAGAGCACTAAATTTACGTAAATCTTCATGTGCTCCTCCTTGCACAATACCAAATAACATTTGATTTTCATTTTTGTGGGCTTTTTTTCCACGTTCTGCCCAACGAATCGTTCTTTCAATACTTTGACGCAAATATTCGTGAGAAGCACTCGCTGGAGGACATTCATCAAAACTCATTGCAATATCACTATCTAATTTGTTTTGAATTTCAATTGATTTTTCAGGAGTTAAAAGTAATTTGTCTCCATTCAAATGATTTTTAAATAAAACCCCTTCTTCTGTAATGTCTTTTGGATTGGCTAAAGAAAATACTTGAAATCCACCAGAATCAGTAAGTATTGGCCCATCATAATTCATGAATTTATGTAATCCACCAGCATGAGATACTATTGTCTCTCCAGGTCTTAACCATAAATGATAGGTATTAGATAAAATAATTCCAGCATTCATTTCTTTTATTTCTTCAGGTGAAAGCGTTTTTACCGTAGCCTGCGTTCCTACTGGCATAAACATTGGCGTTTCGTATACTTTTCCGTTGTATAAAATTTCTCCTAATCTTGCTTTCGTTTTTGTTTCTTCTTTTTTTACTTTAAAATCTAATTTCATGTTATCCCCTTTTCTAATGGTTATCTTGTTATTTTGGTTTCTTCCTGATTAAATTGCTGTTTAAAACGTAGACTTGTTTGAATACGCTCTAATAAATCTATTTTATATTGAATTGCACCTACAGCATTATAAATTTCTTTTGCATCTAAAAAGTCAAAATAAGAATTTTTAATGCTTGAGACTGCTTTTCCTAAGCGATTGGCATAAAAAGTAATATAGATAGACATTGTATCTAAATCTATTTTTTCTTCTATTTGGTAGAAAACTTCTTTGTCCATAGGAAACGGAGTTATCTTTACATTTCTATTGCCATCTAACTCAGTATACTTTCTGTCGTCCTCTCCATTTAACAAACTATAATTTTTTCTCATTTAAAACCACCTTATAACTAGTATACCATACTTTTCTTTTTATTCATTAAAAAATCCCTTTCATTTGGGATAAGTTGTTTAGCGTTGTTTTCCTTGTTCATACTTTTCGTAGGCAAGTTCTGCCCATTTTTCGTTTGTCTTTCTAATCGATAAATCCTGCTTAATTTTATTCAATAAATACTTTTTGAAAATAGTAAAACCTAACTCATTATATAATTCTTTTTCATCCATTTTGTGAAAATATGAATTCTTAATATCTGATATTGCTTTTCCCTTTTCATCTGCATCAAAATAAAGAACGATGGGAAAATCTCCTAGATGTAGAAATTCTACAACTTGATGGGTGCCTCTTCCACTATTCGTAAATGGTTCCATAATAAAAAAATCTCCTTTGTTTTTTGTATTATAACATTATCTAATAAACATTGCATCCCCAAAAGAAAAGAAACGATATTCAAATTTTACGGCTTCATGATAGGCATGTAATATAAATTCTTTTTTCGAAAATGCACTGACTAGCATTAATAGAGTACTTTTAGGAAGATGGAAGTTTGTAATAAGACCATCAATTGCTTTGAAGGTGAAACCAGGATAAATAAAGATGTCCGTAGTTCCTTCACAACTTTTAAACTCTCCATATTTTTGCATAACGGTTTCCAATGTTCTTGTAGTAGTTGTACCTACCGCAATAATTCTTCTCTTTTCTTTTTTGGCTTGGATTAAAATGGTAGCAGCCTCTTCACTTAGTTGATAGTATTCGCTATGCATTTTATGTTTTTTTACATCTTCTACTTCCACAGGTCTAAATGTACCAAGTCCTACATGTAAGGTTACTCTGGCGATTATAATGCCTTTATCTTCCATTTTTTTTAATAAATCATCAGTAAAGTGGAGCCCTGCTGTGGGTGCTGCGGCACTTCCTATATTTTTAGCATAGATAGTTTGGTATCTATCTTTTTCATTTAATTTCTCGTGAATATAAGGCGGAAGGGGCATTTCTCCTAATTTTTCTAGTATTTCTAAAAAAATCCCTTTATAAGAAAATTTAACCTTTACCATACCTTCTTCTTTTTTTTCTAACACTTCGGCGATCAGTGAAGAATCTCCAAAAGAAATTTTAGTTCCAACATGTAAACGTTTAAAAGGACGAGATAAGCATTCCCAAGTATCCTCTTCTTTTTCTTTTAAGAGTAAAAGTTCTATTGTTGCATTTGTTTCTTCTTTTGAACCAATTAGTCTTGCTGGAATTACTTTTGTATCATTTATGACTAAGACATCTCCTTTGTGTAAGTAATCTAAGATATTTGTAAATTGTTTGTGTTCTAAATTCCCACTTACTCTATCCATAACTAGAAGTCTTGATGAACTTCTATTCACTAGTGGTGTTTGGGCAATTAAATTTTCTGGTAAATAGTAGTCATATTCGCTTGTTTTCATTTAAACATCTTCTTTCTTCACTATAAAATTTGTATGACCAATCAAAAGTTTCGATAAGGCTTTTTTTTGCTTGATCACCAATAAATTTCTTGTATTCTAATTTTTTTAGTTTTTCTAGCAATTCTTTTTGTTTATTTGTAATGTTATCGCTTCAATAAAGAAGCATAAAGCCATTGTTTTTTGATAGATAATCATCAAAACGAAATAAAGGAAAATACCACATCAAAACCTCTGCTGTATCTAATGTATCCCAAGGAAGTTTGCTGATTCTTTCACAAAGTTCTCTATCCTTTATCATGGCTAAATTTAGGAGTTGCTTTCCTAATTCTCTATGGCCACCTACATTAGGAACAAATTCCATTAACTCTGGATTTATAAAACAATTATAAAAGTTATTTTCTTGTAAAAAGGGTTTGATTTGTAAATCTTTATCACTAGAAAATCCTATTATGTTTTTATTGTATTTACTAGGAACGTACATATCCAAGGTTTTACTATATACACTTAAACAATAACTATCTAACAAGGGATGTTTTTTTAATATACTCTTTTCCTTTCCCCAAGGATTTAGCAAAGAATAGCCAAGATATCCTACAACAAAATCAAAATAAGGAGAAAAGTAAGTGTATTCTTTAGAAAAGTCTACAAATATTTGATTATTCTCTACACTTCTTACACAATATTGTTCAATAATTCTTTTGCATAATGCTTCTATTTCATAATAGGGACATATTATTGTATTTCCTTCTTTATCTATTAAACCAGATTGCATATTTATATCTTAAAAACTTTTCCTATTTCTTGGTATGCGCTATCAAAATTATCCATCTTAATTGGTATCACTTTTATATTCGTATCTTTTAATTCGTGTCCTAGTTCCAAATAAGTTTTTTGTTGATTTATACTATTTTCAAGACTAAAAGATTGGTAGTTATGATGACTTTTTCTATCGAGTCTTGTTTCGAAAAGAGTAGTATCTTCTAAATATAACAACACTAAAAATATATCATAGTTCAAAAGATTTAATTGTTCTACTAATTTTTTGTAAACGTCAGTAAAATTATATTCTTTATACCCTAATCTCCCATATACTTCTTCTGTAAAGAAAGTGCGATCGAAAATTAGATCCATTGGAGCAGTCTCCATTTTTTGCAGATATTCTAATAGAGCATTGTACATTTCTTCGCTCATCTTTTTGCCTGTTAGAGTTTTATCTTTTTGACCAGATAATCTGTATAGATTTGATCCTGGAATATTATCACGTAAATAATTGGTTAGTGTTGTTTTTCCAGTACCTTGAGGTCCTTCTACAATAATCATTCTATTTTTTTCCATATACAATACACTTCTCCTTATCTTTTTATTTTTTCTTCAAAATCATCATGCTTGTAACTCATATCTTCTGTTAAATCTTTTGCTTCATACTTGTCAAATTCATTAACTTTATACAAAAATGATGAATATGTATAATGATTATCTAATAAGTCAGTAATAAAATTATCTTGTAGTTTTGTTATATTATCTTCGCGATAAACACACCTAGTTAAAATCATTCTACCTTGTCTATCAACTTGAAAACGAATAAGTGGTAAATACCTTGATACAAAATAACCAATATCTGATTTATAATTTAAATACTTTTCACATATATCTTTATGAGAAATTAATAACATATTTAAAATTTGTTGTAATATTTGAACATGACCTACCATATCCTTAGGCATTATATGATTATTATTCCCATCTATCATACATTCTTCTAATTTAGATAAAATACTTATTGGATAGACATCTAAAGTTTTATCATCGCTTAAACCATAACGGAAATTATCTTCAAATTTTTCGCTCGTCGTTTTGTAAACATACATATGATTATCTTTACCAACTAGTATTGTATCTTCTTCCATTTGTGGGTTTAACACTTTATAACCTAAAATACAGACCACAAAATCAAAATATGGTTTAAAAGTATGATAATTTTTGACAAATTCTAAAAATGTATGATGATTTTTTTCACTTTCATCACAATAATCTTTAATAATATTTTTACAAACTTCTTCTATTTCATAATATTTACATATAATTTTTTTATCATCTTTTATAAGTGCTGATTCTATAGTTAACATCTTAAACCTCCTTAAAACATTGATTCATTATGTGCAATTCTTAAATGGTCATATGCTTTTTCTGTTGCTACACGACCACGTTGAGTTCTTTTTATGAAACCTTCCTGTAAAAGAAAGGGCTCTACTACATCTTCAATAGTAGATGTTTCTTCTCCGATTGAGGTTGCAATAGTCTCTACTCCAACAGGACCTCCATTAAATTTTGTAATTAAACTTTCTAAATATTCGATATCAATAGCGTCTAGGCCATATTCATCAACTTTTAAACGTTCTAACGATTTAATCGTCATTTCTTTTGTGATGGCTTCATCCCCTTCTACTAAAGCAAAATCACGGACTCTTTTAAATAAACGATTGGCAATACGAGGAGTCTTTCTACATCTACCACTTAATTCTCCTGCCGCCTCATCTTCTATTGGCATATCTAACACACGACTGGTTCTTTTGATAATACTTTCTAGTTCTTCTTTTTGGTAATATTCCAGTTTTGATATAATTCCGAAGCGATCTCGTAAGGGGGAAGAAATGTCTCCTGCACGGGTAGTTGCTCCTACTAGTGTAAAGGGGGGCAAATCAATTTTTATATTCCTTGATTTTCCTGTCTCTCCAATTACTAAATCGATTTCAAAATCCTCCATCGCAGGATATAGAACTTCTTCAATAAATTTTGGCATACGATGAATTTCATCAATAAATAAAACATCTCCTGGCTCTAATGTTGAAAGTATAGCGGCCAAATCTCCTGTTTTTTCGATTGATGGACCACTTGCCGTTTTAATATTACTACCAAGTTCGTTTGCAATGATATGAGCCATAGTTGTTTTTCCTAAGCCTGGTGGACCATAAAGTAATACATGATCTAATGGCTCTTCTCGCATTAATGCTGCTTTAATAAATACTCTTAAATTTTCTTTTATTTCACTTTGTCCTACGTATTCATCTAAACTTTGAGGACGAATATTTTTCTCAAAGACATCTTCTATTTTTTCTTCTGCATCTATAATTCTATCTTCCATATAGTATCCTTTCTATTTTAATAATAATTTTAACGCTTCTTTGACTTGTTCTTCTATTTTTAAAGAAGGATCTACTTTTGGTAAAACTTTTTTAATATCACTATTTTTATATCCTAAACTTTCTAAGGCCTCTACTACTTCCTCTAGGCCACTAGTAGAAACTTCTGTTCTACCTGTCAGTTTTCCTTTTAAATCTAAAATTATTTGACGTGCTACTTTTTCTCCTACTTTTGGGAATTTTGTTAAGTAAAGGATATTCTCACGATCAATAGCGTCGATAATCCCAGAAACACTTCCTAAAGCAAACATAGGAAGAGCAAGTTTTGGCCCTACTCCTTTGACACTAATAAGCCTTAAAAATAATTCTTTTTCTTCTAATGTATTAAAACCATACAAAGAAAACTCATCTTCTTTAATATAAGTATAGATAAATACTTTTTTTTCTTCATCCATCGGAAAACTAAAAGGATTAGCAACAAATATTTGGTATCCTATCCCATTATTTTCAAGCGTTATATAATTTTTTTCAGTTTCTCTAACATACCCTTTTATAAAACTAAACATACTATCACCATCTCCATTGTAGCATACGTTTGTACTAGGTTCAAACAAAAAGCCTTAAAATTTTTAAGACTTTCTTAAACGTAAAAGCAATTCTTCTTCAAAACTTCTCGTATTCTCATATTCCAAAAATGCTTTTTCAATCATGTTTTCAATTTCAGATTTATTCCATAATGGATTTCAACTTGTTTTTTATCAAAACTTTCTATCTCCATAATATTTGTAGTTTGATTGTATTCTAAAGTTGTTTCTATTTTAGTTTTATTATTTTCCATAGAGTTTAAATTTGAATCTGCATTCATTAATTTTGGTTTGGGATTTTTTTGAATTAGGGAAGGAATAACGCTTCCTTTAGCAATTTGTCTTTTTACCTTAACTACTGGTTTTGCAGTAGATTCTGTTTTTTCCAAACTCACTTTAACCTTCCAGTTTTCTGCTTCCACTGGTGTTCTCATACTTTTGATTCCTTCATCGGCTTTTAAGTTCGATTTTCTTCTTTCATGATAATTATCGGTGTCTATATACTCATCTACTTTTTTTCTACGACTAGGATTTCTTAATATTGTCAGTGCCTTGGCTTCTATCTGACGAATTCGCTCACGTGTCACATGAAATTCTTTTCCGACTTCTTCTAAAGTTCTTGTTCTACCATCATCTAATCCAAAACGTAGTCTTAAGACTCTTTGCTGTCTTTCCTCCAAACCTTCTAATAAAGACTTAGTATCGTTTTTTAGTGCTTCTATTATAGCATTTTCTTCTGGCGTCATAAAGGATTCATCAGGGATAAGATCTCCTAAATAGGAGTCTTCTTCTCCAATTGGCGTTTCCAGTGAAACTGGATTTTGGGCATATTTTTTCATTTTTGCAATTTCATCTTCGCTCACGTTCATTTCCATCGCTAATTCTTTTGGACTTGGTTCGTATCCTAATTTCTCCACTAAGTTTCTTTCTATTTGAAGCATTTTATTAATTCTTTCTATCATATGAACAGGTATTCTTATATCTCGTCCTTTATCCGCAATAGCACGAGTGATGGCTTGGCGAATCCAATAAGTTGCATAAGTTGAAAATTTAAATCCTTTTTTATAATCAAATTTTTCTGTGGCTTTTATTAATCCTAAATTTCCTTCTTGAATTAAATCTAAAAATAAAAGACCTCGTCCTATATAACGCTTTGCTATACTGACTACTAAACGTAAATTGGCTTCCTCTAGCCTTTTTTTAGCCTCTTCGTCACCTGCTTCTATTCTTTTTCCTAGTTCAATTTCTTCTTTATGAGATAATAGAGGAATTCTTCCGATTTCTTTTAAATACATCTTTACAGGATCCTCTGTCTTTACATCACTTTCATATTCTTCTAAAATTTTATCAAATTCTTCTTCGTCTACTTCTTCTACCTCGTTGATATTAAAGTCTTTAGTAAGAAAGGCATCGCATAAAACTTTAAAACAATCATTTTCTTTATGAAGAGAAGAAAAATCTCTTTCTTTTGGTTCTTTTAAATTCTCACAATGTTTTTCAAATAAAGTTTTAAATACTTTATTTTCTAGTAGTGTTTCTATTTCAAATTCTGTAAATTCATAGCCAATCGTTTCTAATAATGAAAAAAGAGGACTTACACTTTTTGCAATACTACTACTTGTTTTTCTTAAATCTATATTTAATTTTTCTAGATATCTTAAAATGACATCCAAATTCATTTGATTTTTAACATATTCCATCATTTCTATATGAACAGCAAGTGCAGCATCTTTTTCTTCTTTTGCTTTATTATAAATTTCTAAAAATTCTTCATCACTAATTTCTATATAATCATAAAGGCTTTTTAATTTCTTTTGTTTACTATTAAGTTCCATAACGCCACCCTGTTTTTTATTATAAAAGCAAAGAGGAATTTTCGCAAGAAAAAAACACCACTTGGTGCTATCCCATTAAGAAATCTAATAAAACTGGAGATAAAATAATAAGCAACATAATAGGAATAAAGAATAAAACAGATAGAACACTTATTTTTGTTGGCAATTTATTGATTTCGGCTTTAATCCCTAATAATTTTTTTTCACGCAAATAATCGAGTTGGTTATTTAATGTTTCTGTAATGTTGTTTCCAAAAACACTTGATTCCGTTAAATTTAACAGCATATTGTTAATGGAGTCACTAGGAATTCTTTCTTTCATCATGATTAAACTTTCTGTAAAACTTTTTCCTAATTTTAAATAAGATAATGTTTTTTTAAATTCGTTTGATAATTCTCCCTCAATATTTTGAGAGGTTAGTTCAAGAGAGCCTTTTAAATGTTTATTAGATTCTAATGTTAAACATAAGATTTCAAAAAAGAATATTGCCTCATCTTCTAATTTTTTGGCACGCTTTTTAATTTTTAAATCTAAAGCAAATTTTTCACTTCCATAGTAAAAGAAAATGGTGCTTATTGGCGCTAAAATATATCCATAATCAAAAAGAAATAAGATCAGTAAAAATAAGAGAATTGACGTTCCAAAACGTACATTTAGGAAAGTAAAAGCATCCATTTCTTCTTCTACTCCTACTAATTTTACTTTTGAATCGATTCGTTTAATTGTTTTTTCAGGATACAATTTATATGCAAAATGTCTGTCTTTTTGCATTACATCTTCACCTCCAATACTTTTTTAATCACTACAATATACAAACTATACAATAGTAATATTAAAACTAACAATACAATACCAATTGGACTTTGGAATAATGGGTGAAAATAAGTTGGATTTAGGAGGAAAATAATCAAAGTAAACACTGGTGGCAAAGAGACTAAAATACGAAAAACAAAAATGCTAGAAGCAGTCAGACTATTTAGTTCGTCATACATTTTCTTTTTATTAAAGAAAGATTTTTCAATGGTAGCAAATACATGAACTATGTTTCCACCAGTTTTATTGAGTAATGTTAAGGAAGCCGCAATGTATTTTGCATCTTCTAGTTTTACTCTCTCATAAAACCTATTAAAAACCACTTCTAGGCTTAACCCATAGGTTATATCCATATATATTTTTTTAAATTCGTCTGCAATAGGACCCTCTAGTTCATTTTTGACAGTACTTATGGCTTGCATAATGTTTTTACCGGATTTAAAACTGTTGTTCATAATAATAATGGCTTTTAATAAGTCTTCTTCTATTTCTTTTTTCTTTTTTTTAAATTCAATAATAAGTAAAATATCAATAAAGAAAAAGCCAATTAGAAATGTAAGTAAGAAAGAAATAGGATTTATATTTTGAATTCCAAAGGCTACTACTAAGATGTTTAATGTTATAAAAAAGAAACCGATTATAAACTTAAGACTTATATAATCCATGCTTTCTTTAGTGTCTTTATATGCAATATATTTTTCATAATGCTTCGCATAGTCACTGAGAACATGAGATTTTTTTAAAACGTTCGTTATTTTTTTGATGAAATGATTTAGTTTCAAAATGAACTTATCAAAAAAAGAGATTTCATGTTCATTATACGATCTCATACTAAAGGCGTCAAAACGTCTTGCAAGTCTTATACTTTGGTACTCATTTGCTACTACAAATAGTAAGATAGCAATGCCAATTATAAAAAGACCAATAATAAATATTGTATATAAAGATAAATCTAGCATAACGTACGCTCTCCTTCTTTTTTATTTTTTAAAAATATCATCAATAGAGTTAATTCCATGACTAACCATTTTTTTGTATACTTTTGGGGTAGTTTTATATAGAATAAATTCTCCATCAACTTCGCCATTTTCTGTGAGACCTTTTTGATTAAATTTAAATATTTCTTTTAGTTTAATGTGATCCTCTTCAAATCCATCTATTTCAGAAATGGAGGTAATTTTCCGTTTTCCATCATTCATTCTTTCAATATTGACAACCAAATCAATAGCACTGGTAATATATTCACGTATGGCTTTTATAGGAATATCTAACCCACTCATTAACACCATAGTTTCTAAACGATTTAAAGCATCACTAGCACCATTCGCATGAAGAGTGGTTAGCGATCCATCATGCCCTGTATTCATGGCTTGGAGCATATCGAATGCTTCTTTTCCACGCACTTCTCCTACAATAATACGATCAGGTCGCATACGAAGAGAATTTCTTACTAAATCACGAATAGTTACTTCACTATCAGAATCATAATTGGTAACTCTAGTTTCAAGAGAAATTACATGTTCCTGATGCAAATGCAGTTCTGCAGCATCTTCTATCGTAATAATTCTTTCTTGGGAACTAATAAATCTCCCTAAGATATTTAAAAGAGTTGTTTTCCCACTCCCTGTTCCTCCACAGACAATAATGTTTAGTTTTCCTTTAACAGCGGCTTCTAAAAATCTCGCCATATAAGGAGTAAGAGAGCCTATACGTATTAAATCTTCAACCCCTGTCATAGTTTCTTTAAATTTACGAATGGTAATAACTGGCCCTTTCGTTGAAAGTGGTGGAATAACGGCATTAATACGTGAACCATCTAGAAGTCTTGAATCTACCATAGGATTTGCAGCATCTATGGTTCTTCCAAGAGGTTCTATTAAACGTTCTATGGTTCTTACAATGTGTTCATCATTAATAAAAGAAACACTTTCATCTTTAATAAGTTGTCCATCGATTTCTATATAAATTTCGTCTGGATTATTGACCATAATTTCGGTGATATTTTTATCTTCTAATAACTCTGTTAAAGGACCATAACCATTAATTTCATTATCAATTAAATTAAATAAATGACTTCTTTCTAAATTAGTTAAGTCATATCCTTCAATTGCTGTTTCCACTTCTTCATTAATAAATTCGTTTAATACTTTGTCTTCTGGTATTTCTTTATCAATTAATCGCTCTACAATAGTGGTTCTAAGAGAATCCAATAGTTTTTTATCTGGAAATATCTCGTAGTCTGATATAGAAGCAATTTTTGGTGCTTTTCTTTCAATATTAAAAGCATCTATTAGGCTAACTTTGCTCAATTCCTTCACCACTTTCTTTTTCTTCTGTTTTCATTGTATCTAAGGCAATATGCATTAAAGTTTCATAATCTTTATTGAATGTTGTGGGCATTTTTTCTTGCAGTGTAATAATTTCGCCATTCATAATATAACTGTCTATATTTTTAATATAAAAACTTGAGGTTAGCGTATAGTCAATATTGGCTTTGATAATGTTTTTAATATCGAATATCGAAAAATAATCTTTATATGGATCACGACTATTGTTTAATAAAATTTTATAATTGGTGATATTGGAATCTTTAAAAATACTAATTAAAGACTTCATATTTTTCAAATCCAGTGGATCGTTTGAAAGAACAAATAAAATTTCATCAACTTTATCTAGCGTTACAATATTAATTTCATCTAAAACATGCGTGGTATCGATTAAAACAATATCATAGTTTGACTCGGCTTTGTCAATCAAAATGTCTATGTATTTTGAATCTATCTTGCTTGCTTGACGTGGATCTTTTGGACTTGGTAAGATATCAATACATTCATCATATTTTGTAATATAATTTTTAAATTCTTTATAACGATTGTTGTTATAATCATCAACAAAATTAAAGATGGTTTTCTCAAAAGGACGGTTTAACCCCATCGTAATTCCACCGCTTGATAAATCCAAATCAACAAGTAATACTTTTTTTTCTAAATGTTCAAAGATTCCGGCTAGGTTTATGGCTGTTGTGGTTTTCCCAACCCCCCCTTTGCTTGAAAAAATACAGATTGATTTTCCTTTTGTTCTAGACATATTATCCCTCTATTCTTTTTTGATTTGTAAAATTCCTTCTTTTAAGATTCCACTTAAAGCGGATTTTATTTTGTAGGATTGAATACCAATAATTTTACCAAATATGCTTTCTTTATCATATTCTACTACGATAAGGACTTTATCTTCCTCTTTTGTAATGATGATATTATTAGTGGGAAGATTATTTTTTTCAAATAAAGATACTACTTTTTCGTTATAATTTTCATCAAAACGGTTCTCAAAAGTGGTTTTTAAGATTGTCCTTGTTATACTGTTTATTTTGGTGCGTTCTTTTAATAAAAGTCCCGTATCGACTACAAAAGCCAGTAATAGTAAAAGAACAGGTACAATTAGTACGAAAAGAATTAATGTTTGGCCTTTGTTATTCATTGTAAATCACTCTTTTTACTTTGGCCTCATAAGGACTTCCCAAAATCAGATTTAAACCAGGTGTGATGATGTCAATTTTTTTTGTCATGATAAAGTTTTGATACTCTTCTTCCTCTTTTTTTTCTAATTCAATTTTTTCTCCTGCTAATTTTTCTTGCATACTTTCTACATTTTTTTCTTTTTCATACACGGTAATAATATCGTCCATTTTGCTTTCTAAATTATTTTGCGTATACAAGATTTTTCCAAAGTCAATGCAAGCAAATAGCATAAAGATAAAGATTGGGAGTATAATTACGAATTCTACTAGTGCTTGCCCATTTTTCTTTTGTATCATTTCATCACCCCTTCCATGATTTATTAAAATGAACGTATGAACACCAAATCTATTCTTTATCTTTACAGGTGGCTTCTCCTGGTTTTTCTCCTGGTACATATTCTTGATCTACTAATGAACATGATGTTTTTGTAATAGAGTCTTTTAAATACCCTCCAAAATAACTCACAATTGCTATGGTGATGACACTAATAATTGCCACAATTAAAACGTACTCTACAAGGGCTTGTCCTTTTTTATTTCTTACCATACATCCACCTACTATCATATTAAATATAAACTAAATAGATAGCAAAGTCAAATTTTTTCGCATAAGAAAAAGGGCTATTTGTTCCCTTTTGGTATTGCATTGATTTTGTAATTTTTCTCTTTTTGGTTCTTTATGTCTCGTTTTATAATAAGAACATAAACTGCACTTTAACTAATCTTGATATTCGCTTGTAATTCCAAAATAACCTTCTAGCGTTAGCCAATCGCCATTGTTGTATAATTTAGTCGCTAATTCTTCTCCTACATAGCGGAAGTGCCATGATTCGTATTTATAACCCGTTTCTTTTTCTTTCCCATTTGGGAATCTTAAAATAAACCCATATTTATAACAATTTTCACTTAACCATTTGGCTTCTGGTGTATTATGAAATTTATCGCTTATTTCGTTTACATCGAATGTTAATCCTGATTGGTGTTCAGAGTGCCCAGGTCTTGCCGAATAGGTATCAGCAGCCGCTTTACCATCTCTTTTAACGTAATTATTGTAAAGTGTAACTTGACGCTCATAAGAACGAAAACCACTGGAAATATAAATGTCAAATCCATCTAATAAAGCCGCGGCTTTTAGTTTATTAAAAGCAGTTTTTGTCTCTTCTGTAAGACCATTACCAAAACTTGAAGGAAGGGCATAGGTTTTGTTGACAATTAATGTTCCTTCTATATATGTGGCACCATTTCTTATTTCTCCTTTAAAGCCTTTAGAAGTTGTAAAATGATTTTCATCGATTGGTTCGTTTGCTTCTTGTTTTACTACTTTTAGCGTAAAAGATTCCTTTTTTTCATTTCCTTCTTTATCTTTGGCTACATAAAACAAATGGTATTCTCCTTCTTTTTGAAAATTGTAAGTTCCTTCCACTGAAACAGTTAATGCTTCTTGTTTATTACTGGTCGCTGTCACATCTTGTAATAAGTCTATTTCTTTTCCAAGGGTAGTTGTGATTTCCTTTTGATATTGGATAATAGGGAGTTCTTTATTTCCTTGTTTGTTATTTATTTTGGGATAAATAATACTTATTCCTACCACTATCATTATTAAAACTACTAAAATACTCACTGATTTTTTTAATCTTTTTTTTCTTTTCATATCTTACCTCTTATTCTTTATTATAAAACGATACTTTAAAGAATACTATCTTTTTAGATATTTTCTTTACATGAATATGATATGATTATAGTAGGTGATATTTTTGAAATTAAAAATGAATGATACTTTTTTAGATATCTATGTTGCAGAAAGTTTTTCTGATCGGCTTATGGGGTTTATGGGAAAAACAAATATCCATTATGGTATTTTGTTTCCTAAATGCAATTCTATTCATACCTTTTTTATGAAAGAAGAAATTGATGTAATTGGCTTAAATGAGAAAAATGAAATTATTTTTTTGGAACGAAATGTTTTTAAAAATAAAATTATTAAAATAAATCATGACATAAAAAAAACAAGTGTTTTGGAATTACCTAAAAACACAAGTCTTTCTTTTCGTATTGGAGATACATTAAATTTAATTCTTTGAGTCTTTCTTTTTTTCCTCTTTTTCTTCTAATATTTCACCATAAAGGCATACTTCCTCTTGTGTAATTTCTTCTTTATTTAGTACAATTTGAAAAAGAAGTTTTTTTTTCTTTTTTGTCATCGGCTCTTTTATTACACTATATTGTTTTTTTAACAAATCATAATCCATAGGCAATGGATTCCTCCTTATTTAGTACCTCTAATTCGTTTTTTAACTCTTTTAACTCCTTTAATAAAAAATGCTTTTTATATTTTCTTTTTAAAGTTCCTACTACACTCACTACTCTTTTTGCTTTTAAATTTTCTATTTCTTTTTCTATTTGCTTCATTTTACCTTGCAAACAATATACGACATAAGGAAGCAAATCTTCTCCTCTTAATTCCTCTTTTTCTTCTTTCTCACAATTTAAATAGGCTTCATATAAAATTGTAGTATAAAAATTTTCAATTTCTTCCCTCTGCATTTCAGAATGTTCCACTTGAACTTTTTGAAAATCAGATACTAGAGTTTTAAATGTTTTCCTATGGCCTGTTTCATCATATACTTTTGACAATATTCCATAAATTTGTTCGGGATTCATAGGAAGCAAAGTAGCAAGTTCGGCTTCTATAAACTTTTTTTGTTCAACTCTTTTAAAAAAACTTGTCTTAAAAGTATTCTCAAATTGGCTTTCCGTAGCCCATAAAAGGGAAGAATCCTTTAGACTTTGAATTTTTGAAAAAGAAAAATTTGGATTTAATTCTTTTATTTTTGTGATTGCCCTTTGTGTGCCAAAAATCTCTGCTTCTGCTTCTTCATGAAAATATACATAATTTTGTTTGTCAAAATTTTTATCTAAAGTAATTGTACGAAAGGTTTCTAATCTTTGATAATCCAATATGTCTAATTTAAAACAAGCAGGATTTATTTGCATTTCATCTACTAACATATGAAACTCTTCATGATACAGGGTTCTAAGTATTTCAAATATTCCATTTTCTTTCTGTTTTTTAAAATTTTTTTGAAAGATACGAAGATAATGCGAGTCTTTTGGTTCTGTGTATTCTTCATATATTTCTGCCAAAGTATATTTGTCATCACAGTCTTTTTCAAATGATATAACTACTTCTGAATGTAAATCTTTTTTCATTTCCCCTATTGCTCCTAAAGCAAAAGAACTAAAATATTTTTGTACTTCAAATTCAGGATTACGAACACCATAATAATAAATTGCCTTTCTGATACAATCTACTAATTTATTATTTCTTGTAGGGTTTATATTTTCTATAATATCGGCGAGTTTTATCATTTCATTTTCTGAAACACTTTTTAAATCTACATTTAATTGTGCAAGAAATTGTTCCTTTGTAAATCCTAGTTTATTCGTAAATTCGCGTTCAATAACAGAAGTTTCTAGATAATCAAATCCATCTAAAAGTGTCTCTAAATCACTTAGATCGTTTACATAAAAGGTGTTTTTCGTTTGTAAACTTAATAAATAACCAACTGTATTCATTTACCCTCCTTATTCTTTGAATTCGAAGATATAGTCTAGAATTTGCACCTCATCACCTCTTTTGGCACCTAATCGTTCAAGTTCTTCTTCCACACCCATTCCTTTTAGTTTTCTAGCAAAACGCAAAACCGCTTCGTCTTCTGTAAATCTTGTCATCTTAAATAACTCTTCGATGTCATTTCCTTCCAAAATCCAAATGCCATTTTCATTTTTGATTGTATAGGGACGCTCATTTTGAAATTTATATACAATATAACTTTCGTAATCTTCTTCGTTATAGATTTTTTCTTCCTCTAAAGTATCTAATAAATCGGCGAGTTTCTTTATTAAATGATCAAAACCATCTTGGTGAATTGCACTTATTGGATAGACTTCTAACTTAGGATAGGCCTTTTTGAATTCTTTTAGATTTTCTTCTGCCTCTTCTAAATCCATTTTATTCGCAATAACAATCTCTTTTTTGTTTTTTAGTTTGTCATGAAAAGCATCAATCTCTTTTCTTATTTTCTCATAGTCTTCTATTGGATTTCTTCCTTCAAAAGAACCCATATCAATAACGTGCGCCAATATTTTAGTACGCATAGCATGTTTTAAAAATTTATGTCCAAGTCCTGCACCTTCACTTGCTCCTTCGATTAATCCTGGAAGGTCTGCCATAACGAAACTTCTTTTGTCTTGTAACTTTACTACTCCCAAATTTGGATTTAATGTTGTAAAATGATAGGCACCAATTTTAGGTTTAGCAGAACTAATTAAACTAAGAATTGTACTTTTTCCAACACTTGGCATTCCAATTAATCCAACATCGGCCATCACTTTTAACTCACATTTAATTAATTTTTCTTCTCCAGGACAACCCAGTTCACTAAACTTAGGAGCAGGATCACTATGGGTTGCAAACGCCTTATTCCCACGTCCTCCTCGTCCACCATGGGCAACAATAAAGGTTTCTTTGTCTTTGGTTAAATCGGCGAGTACCAAATTTGTATCGGCGTCATACACCGTTGTTCCTTCTGGTACTTTGATAATGATATCGCTTGCATTTGCACCATTTCTGGTACTACCTTTTCCATTTACTCCTTTATCGGCTTTGATGATTTTTTTATAGCGTAAATCTACAAGTGTCTTTAAGCCCTTGTCTACTTCAAAAACGATGTCTCCTCCTTTGCCACCATTTCCGCCATCAGGGCCTCCCATCGGAATATATTTTTCACGTCGAAAAGAAGTACAACCATCTCCCCCTTTTCCTGCTATAACTTTTATTGTTGTTTCATCTACAAACATAGTAAACACCTTCTTTAGTACTCTTATTTTATCATGCCCATAATAAAAACTCAAATTTATGAAAGACTAAAACATTTTTAATTTTCTTTCTAACTCTTTTTTCTGTATTAAAATTTCTTCCATTTCTAATGATGTGATTTCTAATCTGTATTTTAAACGTTCTTCTAAAGATAAGGAGGAATCTACAATTTGTTCTTGTAAGTCACGAAACTCTTTTGGGGAACAGATCTTCTTTAGGTATTCAAGTGTTGGAGATTCACCTGCATTTACACTCGTATATAATTTTAGTTCTTGCAAATGTTCCCATGTACTAATTTGGGATAAATCTAATAAATCGGCAATTTTTCTAGAGACTTGGTAAGAATACAGATTTGCTAATCTTTCTTTTAAAGAATTTTGAATGTTTTTATAATACTTTTTGTTGTATTGTTTTACTTCCCACAACCATTTTCTATACTTCCATGGCGTCATAGTCATAATTTGGTCTAAGGTAAGTCCTGAATATTGAAATTCAAAAAATAACATTCTATTTTTTAAATTATCTATAGTATTGTCTTGAAGACGAAGTTTATTTGTATAATAGGCATGATTAAGTTCATGAAAAAGAATTCTGTCCAAATACATAAAATTGGCGTATCCTTTTTCTAATCTATTAGAAGGAATCGTTTGTATGCATTCGTTATTATTATAGTTATTTTCTATATTAGATGGCTATAAGGTAATTTCTTTAAACACAGAACTATAAGTCATCACGTATACTTCTTGTTTTGAATTGTTATTTATACAATGTCTTTCTAATACTTCCTGTAATGTTTCACTAGCAATTACTATTTCTAATAGTTTCTTGATGTATTCTTGGTCTATTTTTTTGTGTTTTTGGTAGTATTCTAGAATTAAATTTTTGATTTCTTCACAATAGGAACTCCCCATATCTTTTCTCCTTTATATCGATATATATTCTAATCAAATCAGTCAAATTTGTCAAAAAAACGAGTAAGTGTTACATTGCTCGTTTATTTTCTTCTAATTCATATAAATTCATCCCAAATATAAATTCTTGGGCCTCTTTGTAAAGTGGCGATATTCTGTCTATTTCGCTTGTTAAGTATTCATATTGTTCTTCTGTTTCTTTATTAATACAAACAAGTATTCCGTTATTCTTTGCTAAAACTTTGCCTTCCTCCATTTTATCCCCACTAAACCTTGGTGCATTTTTGATTTCTTTTCCAATATCTTTTAATTTATCATTAAGTACATAATGATGACATAGTACTCTTATAAACTCAAACATACTTGCAATCTCTGCTTCTGGAACCATTCCATTATACTTGTTTTCTATCTTTTCAATACATTCCAAAATAAAAACTAAAAATGGACTTCGATCAATACGATAACTAAAATGGTTTATTCTTTCTAAATCGGCAAAGGCAATATGGTATAGATTTAAAAATTTATGAATACTTCTTTTAATTATATTCCATTGTTTAACATTCCCTGCTTTTATTTTTCCTGCTATTATTTCATTTTGAAACTCTACTACCTCTTGATTGTAAGAATCTATAAGGCTTATTTTTCCTTGTTTATGCAAATCTTTTTGTTGTTTATATGCTTCATTAAAAGTCGAATAGTCACATTTTTTAATACGTTTTTTTGGATATTTTTTATCAAAAACATCTTCTACTTCTATGAAAGAGATTTCATTATTTTCTTTCGTTTCCAATTCATATTGTTCCATTAACTCTCTTCTATAAGCACCTAATCTATTATATAAAACTAGAAATCTTAAGTGAAACATTACATTTTCTAAACATTCGTTCAAATCCATTTTATGTTCTATTTCCATCTGTTTCATGTATTTCCAAACCATTTTTGCGAAATTTTGGCAATTTTCTATTGTGATTGTTTTCTCTTCGGTTTCTATTATATTTTGAGACTTCTCTTCTTCCTCTTTATAAAGTTCTCCTAAATTCCAAACTATTCCTTTTAATTTATTCCAATCTTCTTTGGTTTTTATTTTAATTTTGTCATTTAAAATATTTTCTTCTAATTCTTGAGCCATTTTTATAAATGTATCGTGCATTTTTAATTCCTCTTTTCCAACCTCGAGCGCATTTTGATTAATTCCTTTTTTATACTGGAATGTTCTTCTTTTGTTATAGGTAAACCAAATGTTAATCTATCTTCCAATTCTAATTCTCGTCCTTCTTCTAAAATTTTCTCTGCTCTTTTATAAATACCATGTTGATTTAAGTAATAAATAGTAGGAGCATCATAGTAGTAATGGGCAAGATAACTCATTTCTAATTTTTTAAAGGAGGCATAATCAAGTAAGAAAGGCAATTCTAAAACATTTGCAAGATTTTCTTCAAACTCTATGGCTTTTATCTCAGCAAGTCTTTCAAATGGCGCTATACTTCTGATGGCATTATGAATTGCAATATGGTGCATAGAATATAATTTGGTTACTTCTACTAAGATTGTAGAATTATTGTGTTTCTCTCGGAAATGTTCCCACTTATTAAATATTTGATGATAAGATAAATTTAGTATCTTTGTTTCCATTTCTTCTCCTTTTTCCGTGCACTTTTTATATTGACTAACATGTTCTAGTGCATGCAAAAGGTCTTTGGTATTCTCTAAATAATAGCCCATTCTCTTATTTTCAAAATCCCTATTGGTTTTAGAAAATGGTAACATCTCTTCTGTTTTCATTTTATTTAAATTTATATGAAGCATTTTCCACGCTGCTTCATAACTAGCAAGTCTTTCTAAGGTATCTTCTCTATCGGTAAAATGAATATGTTGGATTAATTTTTGTAAGTTCCTTACATTTTTTACAATTTCTACTATTCTTTCTACATAATACTTGTCAATTTCTTTGCCTTTACTTGCATAATCCCATATTAATGTAGCAATGGAAAATAATTCCCCTTCTGCCATAATAATCCCCCTTTTAATAGTATAATTTTACCAATTTTTAGGCTTTTTGTCAAATTACTGTTAAGTAGCAGTTCTATTACGGTTGTAATTCCTATTATTCTTTTATATTGGAAATGTTTAATACACTTGAAATTGGGATAATAAAGTGTTTGTCATCTAAATGGAGCAGTTCTTCATAAAAACAAATAATCCCTCTTGCTCCAATTTCTTTTCCAGTGGTTCCTGCCTCTCTTTCAATCATTTTTAGCCTTCTTTCTTATTCTATTGTATCTTCAATTCCGAAAAAGTCAGAGGTTTTACTCCGAATTTGTCAAAAATCATTTAAAAAAGATAATTTGTAGTAGAAGTTCTGCCTAATTTTGTCAAATCAGTTGTATTATCATTTTCACTTTTTATAATAACCACTTGTGTTACCCAAAAAGGCGATATTTTTATGAAATTCTCTTCAGGGTTGGAGGAAAAAGATCTACTTCTGCCCACTCTAGATAGAATGGAACTTTGGTAACACTTTTTTCAATAATGATTCTTTTTATACATAGAAAAAGAAAGCATTTTATACTTCCTAATCTCTAAAACTTGCATCGACATAATATATAGGACGATTATTTTTATAGTATTGCACTTCAAAATCCGTCATTAAATTAGGAATTTTTCTTTCATCATGATGTAAGTCCATACTAACTTTTTCGAATGTATACCAATATTTACTTAAATTTTCTAAAGAAGATGAAAATAGAATTTTGTTATCGGTTTTTAAAATAATGTGTTTGTTTTTCTTAAAAATACGATCGTATAACTTTAAATAATTCATGGAAGTAAATCTTTTTTTCTCATCTTGTTTTTTAGGCCATGGCTCTGAAAATGTTAAATAAATCGTATCTATTTCACGTCCAAAATACTCTGCAATATTACTTGCGTCTGCACAGATAATTTTTAAATTCTTAAGTTTTTTTGTTCCAATGTTTTTCACGGCTGTTGCTGTTTGAGAACCATCTATTTCAAGTCCAATAAAATTTTTATTAGGATTTGCTTTCGCCATCTCTATGATAAAGATTCCTCTTCCCATACCAAGTTCTAAACAAATTGGATTGTTATTTCCAAACACCATATGCCATTTATTCTTATGCGTTTCTGGTTTTTTTATAACGTATTCACTATCTTCGATTATATATTTTGCACCCTTTACAACGTTGTATCGCATTTTCATCACCTCTTTTATTATTCTATCAAACTCAAAAGAAAAAGTCTAACAAGTTTTAAATATGAACGGAGTCTTAATATGCAAGATAAAAGAGTCTAGGCCTCAAAAATGCCTCTTTAATGTTTAAAATCCACAAATTAAAAAACATATGCATTTTTCAGCACAACATATGTTTAATTTATAATATTTAATTAATTTGAATTTTTGCAATATTCATTCGTCATTTCTAGAGTATTATCTCCTATATAGATATCATTATTATTATCCAAAGTATTACATTTTATTATTGTTATACTATCATTTTTATATTCAACACTACCACCATCTAATAAAGCACCAGACGGTTCTAATTGTTTGATGATTTTATCAATACTTGCCTCAAGAGTATTACTACTTTTTTTTATGTATTTTTTTAAAGTCATTTCACTTTTATCACTTTTTAAATATATTTCATTAAAACAAACTAAAAATAATTTTTGATTACCATATTTATAATATTCTTTCAAAGTATTTGTACAATTCTTCTCTTCATTTACAAATAATTCATATTTATCATCGATTATAATCTTAGTTTCAAACTTTGCTTCTTGCCTACAACCTGTCAATATAAATACTAAACTCAAAAGCATTACCATCTTTTTCATAAAATTCCTCTTTTTTTCATTATTTACAACTTTTTTCAACATCACGCACTAGTTTACGATTCAAGACTTTTTTGTTGAACTTTCCTAGAAAATTCACTCTAACTCAAGAAAAAAGCGTATTACTTTTCGTATACGCTTACTTTCTTTTTATCTCTTCCTAATCTTTCGAATTTAACAACGCCATCTATTTTTGCAAATAAAGTATGATCTTTACCCATTCCAACATTCGTACCAGGATAAATTTTAGTTCCTCTTTGGCGATATAGAATAGAACCTGCGCTTACAAATTCTCCATCGCTTGCTTTTGCACCTAAACGTCTACCAGCACTATCACGTCCGTTTTTTGTAGAACCTTGTGCTTTAATATGAGCAAAACGTTGTAAATTAAACACAAATTTTAACATTCGTTATTCTCCTTCCATTTTAATATTTTCTTTGTATTGTTTCTCAATTTCTTTTAATAAATCTAGCATATTGCGTATTAGTTTATCAGTTATGTCATCATGTTCTAAAATACGTATTTCTAATACATTTCCATCATCTTCTACTTTAATTGTTTCTTTAAAAGAAACAATCGCATTTACCGAAGTTGTTATGACACTAGATACAGCACTACAAACAATATCATAGCCAGACTCTGCATATCCAGAGTGTCCACTTATCTTAATACGCTCTATTTGATTATTTTTTTTCTCGATTTTTACTTTAATCATAATTATTTAACTTCAATTTTTTTAACAACTAATTTTGTATAAGGTTGTCTATGTCCTTGTTTATTACGATATTTCTTTTTAGGTTTATATTTGAAAACAACAATTTTTTTATTTTTACCATGTTTTTCTACATTGCAAACCACTTTAGCACCATTAACAAATGGTGTCCCTACTTTTCCATCTGCAAATAAAACTTCTGTAAATGTAACATCACTGCCTGCTTCTACATCCAGTTTTTCAACGTAGATTACGTCACCTTCTGTTACATAATATTGTTTTCCACCTGTTGTAAATATAGCCTTCATTTCCTACCTCCTTTATATATAAGACTCGCTATTAAGGCAACTTGTAAAGTTTTAAACCTTTTCTATGCGGTTTTAGAAAGAAAAGCCCTTCCAAACGTATTAAATTCTATCAAAAATAGGAGTGAATGTCAAACTTTTCTCTTAAAACTTCCCGTTCATGTTGGTATTTATCTTGCACTTTAAAAAAATGAAGTGTTTCTTTTTTTAAAAGTTCAATATTTTGTTGTTCATTATGTTCAATTTTTTTATAAGGAATGGTATAAAGATATCTTTCTAATAAAAATTTGTTTTTGAAATATTCTCTTTTTCGATAAAAATCAATAATTTTATAAAGCAAGAAACTAATTACAATCATTGCATTTAAATTACTTTTTACATTATAAAGAATAAAAAGAAATAAAAAAAGGATTGAAATATAATTTGCCATTTTTAACGTTTTCACATAAGGAAAAAACTTTTGTAAGAATAATAAGAAAATTTCTCCGCCATCTAAGGGACGTATTGGAAGCAAATTAAAAAATAGGATACTTTTGTTATAAAATGTAAAGATAAGAAAGGTATTTTCTAAAATACGCCCCTGATGATACAAAAAGTGAAAAACGAAATACAAAAGCGTTTGAAATAAAATACCTCCACTATAAATAATTAAATCTTTATTAATAGGAGAATTGATTAACTTTTCAGTGGTAGTTAGTCCTCCAAAGGGAAAAAATTCTACTTTTACAATTTTATAGCGAAAGCATTTTAAAAAAAGAATATGCCCTAGTTCATGCACAAAAACAATTAAAAAAATAAGTAAAATGTTTTTTATATATCCTGTTAGTAAAAAACTCAAAAATATAAAATAAGTGAGGAAGTTGATTTTGGTTTTACTGAATATATTTCTCATAACCTATATATTCACCATTCTCCATAAAGGTTAAAAGGGCTTTCTGTTCATGAAATTCTCCTACAATATTTCCTTTTTCTACATAGTCATACATCGAAACATTGTAATTTTCAAGATTTGAATACCAGATATCTACTCCATCAATTCCTTGAACAATCATGGTTTTTCCAAACCCTTCTTTTTCTCCTAAAAACACAATCACTCCGCTTTCTAAAAAGGAATAAGTATTGGAATTCAAAGAAACAAAATAAGAATTTCCTTCTTGTTCAATGGTAGAAGTATTGGTAGTGTTTTCAAATACTGGAATGGAATTGGTTACTTTATCAGGAATAATGTCACCAAAATACTTGGCATATAAAGAATTGATTTTTGTGAATGCGAGTGTTTCATTAAAAAGTTTGTTTTTAAAAATAAGTAAGTTAGCATCGCTACTATTTACAAAAATAGCACATAATAAAACTAAAATAACACTAAGCAGTGTTCTAGTAAACAATTCTGAAATGTACTTAGAAAAGGGTTCTCCCTCTTTCTTTTTTCCAGTTTGGTTTACAAAATGCATTCTTTTATTTTTAATCCGATTTTGTGCTTCTAAGAGTAAATTATCCATGTTTCTTCACCAATACATTTTATGTAGTGAAAAATTTTTTATGAAAAACATATAAAACTAAGAAGTTTATTGCAAATCCAAGACAATCAAAAACAAAAGTTTTAAATAATACATAAACTCCTAATTTGTAAATTAAATAAAGGAGGCAAAAACGCAAAAAAACTTCTTTTATATTTTGATAAGAAAGTTTTAAAATTTTGTTTATACCATATAAAATAAGAAATAAAAGAAAAAGTTTTCCTTTTACAAGAAGAAGAAAATCAATAGTCATTATACTAATAAAATACATAAATTTACTTTCTTTTTTTTCTAATAGAGCATGCAGTAAAAAGTCTGTTTTGATAAACGTATAATTATAAAAGCAAACATCGAGCAAAAAGTATAGGAAAGTCATTCTTCACCTCGTAAGTCTTTAATAATGCTAATAAATTTTAAATTTTTAAAATCAACGGCTGGGTTTACTTTAATTACTTTTTCTATTTCGTAGTGATCAAACATCACTTCCTCTACTTGCCCTATTAGAATCTTTTCAGGATAGATAGAAATATCACTTGTGAAAACTGCATCTCCTACATTTACTTCCCCTTTATTGTTAATGCCACTCACAATAAATTCTTGATTCTCGTATTTTAATATGCCATAATTATCGTTGATTTTTACTGATAGATTGATATTTTCTTTTGTTATTAAATCAACATCACTACTATTTTGGTGTACTTTACAAACAATCCCTACTAATCCTTGTTCATTGACTACTAAATTTTTTTCTTGAATTCCGTCTTTTTCTCCTTTAAAAATAGTAATTTTTTTATTTAAGTCATAAATGTCACGAAATAATATTTTCGATTCTTCTAAATGATAAGCAAACTGATCTTCATATCCATACGCATTCACTAATTCTTGGTATTTTTCTTCTAATATTTTATTTTGAGTTTCACAAATCGTATTGTGAATTTCTTTTTTTAAATCTGCTTTAAATAAAAAAGCATAGATTTCTTCTTTTAAAAGAATCGAAATAATAAAAAGAAAGATACACACTATTTTTCCTTTTCTTGTCATACTAAGTCACCTAGTATTAGTATGGTATGTTTTTCTTTTTTTAAAGCATATCATGATCAAAAAAACTAAAAAAGTAAGTTTCACTTATAATAATATGGTCAATCAAAGGAATTTGTATCATTTTGCCAATTTTCACTATATTCTCCGTAAAAGCAATGTCTTCTTTGCTAGGGGTAACATCTCCTGTTGGATGATTGTGAATTAAAACCAATTTTACGGCACTGTTTTTGATGGCAAAGTTAAAGATTTCTCTTGGATGGGTAATACTTTTGTTTTGAGTGCCAATAAAAATAGTTTCATAGGTAATGATTTCGTTTTTGGTATTTAAAAATAAAGCAAATAATTTCTCTTGCTTTAAATTCATAATTTTGGGTTTAAACA
Organism: uncultured Mycoplasmatota bacterium; assembly: GCA_947571135.1. Lineage (GTDB taxonomy): Bacteria > Bacillota_I > Bacilli_A > RF39 > UBA660 > MGBC108787. Next base: position 21,416 of record CANOWY010000004.1, on the reverse strand, counting down.
TTAAAAAAATTTCTTCGGCATTTGTTATTTTTGTTTTGGCAGTTGGCTGGCTATTTACAAGTCTTCTTCCTAGTTCAATAGAAGCAAGAATAGAAATGGCTTTGGCTTCTTTTATTCCTTTTATTTTGATTAAATCTTGATAGGTTATGCTATTGAAATCATGAAAAGTAGCAAGAGTTTTTACTAAGCGAATAGCAAGATCTTTTACAGATTCTTCTTTGTTTCCACATCTTAAAATAATAGCAATTAATTCTTCGTTAGATAGACTTTCTGCACCTTTGTTTTTTAGTTTTTCACGAGGACGTTCATCTAGTGGTAAATCCTTAATTTTGTACGTCATATAAAAAACTTTCTAACATATTTTTAAGAATAGAAATTCTATTTTCCTCACTACTTTTTTCTAGCAATTCGTCATATTTTAGGATTTCCCTTTCCATTTCTTCTGAGGTTTCAATTTCTTTGATGTAATAACTATAGTTTTGGCTATCAAATAAATCACTTAATAACTCTTTATTGTTACGAGTTATTCCAATATATACGCGATAGTATTCCCCGTCGTGCACAACTTTGCCAAGTGGAAATTTCATGCGATAATTATTGGCATTCTCTCTATTTTTGAAGACTCCTACTTGGAATGCATACAAAAAGGGCTTGTTTTTTGCTTCTGCTTTATCTTTGATATTAAAAAAGAAAAGTCCAGCAAGAATTACACCTAACATAGAAGAAAATAAGACTATTTTTAACGTTTTTTTCATATTTAAAATCACCTACTACGTTTATAGCATAGAAAAAAAGAAAAAAATGTCGTTTTGTGACATTTTACATTTTCTTTTCTTCAATTCGAACTTTTTTATCTAGAATTAATTTTTGAGTATCTTCTACAGGATTTATCGTATTTTCTTTCTTATTAATATATTCTAATACTCGCTCTTGCCATAATCCTCTATGATAAACTCTTTTACATAAAGGACTAGCCATTAAATAGAGTTTAGAATGTTTTGATAACTCATAGAAATCTTGCATTCTTAAAATATAAATGGCTTCATTTTCTGTCAATTTTGTTTCCTCAACATCTTTATAATATCTTTCTAATATTACTAATGAATTAGAATAAATATAGCCCACATAACCATCAAATGTTTGTTTCCCTTTAATTCTAAAATAAGGGTCTGTCCCATCAAAAAATGTCTTTTTTTGTATATATAAATTTAATAATCTTTCTTCTTTTTGTTTTCTTTCTTCCTCACTCATATTTCTACTTTTTCGTTTTGCTATGTTAAGAACCGTTCTTTCTACAGATATATCATCACTTGGAAGCAATTCCCAATTGGCGTGAAGTTCTGCCAAATATAAAGTTAAAAAATCTTCTACTTCTTCTTTCGTCATATCTTGAAAATCTTGATAAGAAAAGTTTACTACTAATAAATCAGGATTTTTTGCAAGTAGTTCCTTATATTTTTGATATAAAGAAATAGGTGTTACTTTTCCTTCACTTAATTTTATTTTGACTCTTGTAACTTGTATCTCTACATTTTCTTTAAAATAATTAGTCAAATAAAATAAATACCTTTGCTTATCTTTCGTTTCTGTTTTTTCAATCTCTTGCATATATTTAGCCGCGATATACAAGTTTAATTTATCTTCCTCTTCTTCTGTAAAACTATTTATATCTAAGGTATGACTATAATAAATGTTTATAATTTCTTCGCCATGAGAAAGTATCGTATCTAACACTTTCGAAATTCTTGCTAAAAAATTAGAAAAAGTAAAATTTTTGGAAAATTCAGTTTCTTTTTTTAAATCAAAATTAGAATAGAGTTTTTTAAAATTATTTGTAATTTTAGATGTGTTTTTTAATTTTAATTCTAAAGAAGTTTTTGGATTGTTTACTAACTTATCTAATTCAATTAAACTTTTATTGAATTCTAATCGTTCTATATATTGGTTGTAAATAACGGGAAAGTTTTCTTTTAAATTTTCTGGTGTTTTGATATTTATTATTTTTTCTTTTAATATTTCGCGCATTTGCTTTTCATCATTCGCATTTAAAATTTCGTCACAATTTTTCCCTTGTAAAAGATAGGCAACAGATAAATAATAACAACTACTAGAAAAATGTAACACTCTAGTATGATTGGCTTCTGTTACAATTGTGGCATATGTTGGAATCATAAATTCTCCACCATACATTTCTATGATATTGGAAATTTGACTAACAGTATCACTTATACTTTTTCTATATTCATTTATTAGTTCTTCTTTTTCAAATATTCTTAAAAATTCATCAATATCAATAGTAATAGGTGTATCAATAGGTACACCTTTATTTAATGCGCTTTTTATTACCTCGTCCATTTCGTCTTCCTCCTTAACGCTTAGTATTTTAACACGCATTTCTTACTTTTGAAAGAAATTCTTTAAACTCAGATGATGGTATATAATATCTTAAACTATAAAAAAGCAGTATTTTTTTCCTTTTCGTTTTTATAATAAAAATGTAGCATATAAAGGAATAGATTTGATTTTTGTATCAGGATTATACCCGAAATCTTTTGTACTTATACGAATAGAAAATTTAGGATGATAAAGTTCATTATAAACATTTAAACTCTTAGACTGCGTACTGTCTCCTGCCTTTACTTCTACTGGAATAATTCCTTCTTTCGTGTATAAAAGAAAATCTACCTCTGCAGTGGCATTATTTTTCCAATAATATAAATCGTAGCCATTGCAAACTAATTGATTTGCTACATAATTTTCGGCGATTATTCCTTTATATAATGAAATATTATCATTTAAAATGTCTTCAATGCTTAATTTTACTAAATTATTTAATATACCTATGTCACTTAAATACAATTTAAATGTTTCTATATCTATAAATCCTTCCAAAGGAATCTCTGGTGTTTTTACGCATTTAGCGCGAATTACCATATTACTTGCTTCTAACCAATCAATACTTATGGCATACTCTCTAGCGCGAGCATCTTTGGAAACTAAAGAATATTGGAATTTTTGCGATAGATTTGAAAGTTGAGAAGGCAAAGAATTATAAACTCTTGTAATTTTTAATGCCTCACTTTCATTAGTTACATATTTATCCATATCTTTAAAATAAGAACTTAAAATGTCTTTTAAAATGGATTTATCGTACTTAATATAATCACTTTGACAATTTACCATACTTTCTACACTTTCGGGCATTCCGCCAGTAATTAAATACGTTCTATACAAATTTAAGGCTTTTTCATGAGTAGGAATTCCCATTTGTTTATTATTCTGATAGCAATTTTTTATGCAATCGATTAAAATGTCTTGCCCCATCGCTCTTAAAAATTCTTCAAAATCCATAGGATACATAGAAAGCATTTTTACTTTCCCAACAGGAAAAGAAAATTTACTTCTTTTTAGTTTTACCCCTAGTAAAGAACCAGCACAAATAATTCTTACATTATTGTGTTTTTCACAAAAATATTTCAATTCTGAAATTAATTTTTCAGATTCTTGTATCTCATCAATAAATAAAATAGAGTCTTCTTGGTCTAAATCGAAATTCAATAAAATTTTTAAACGATTATATTTTTCGTCCGATGTTAAATTAGAATTATAAAGTTCTACAATATCATCTTGTTCAAATAAGTTTACATAAATATAATTTTTATACTCATTTTGGCAAAATTCATTAATAATATAAGTTTTTCCAGATTGCCTTACCCCAAGAACCATTAGCGGCTTTTTATTAATCTCTGTTTCTTTCCATAATAATAATTCTTTATATATTTTCCTTTGCATTTGGTATCACCTATTTTGATAATAACATTATTATATAGTTTAATCAAGTAATGTCTATCACGTTTTCCAAAGGACTTTTTTTGCTATTTTACACGTTTTTCTAACCACTTTTTCTTTTTACTTATAAAAAAGGCGTTATATTTCGCCTTATTTTGTAGTATTTATTCAATATTTTCCTAAATTAATTTTCATCATTAATCAAATTTCTATGGCACCCTGAACATTGCTTTAATTCAAGGGAAAAATTTTCTTCTAATTCTACTGCTACGCTGTTGCTTTTTTGATAATCTTCATTATTTTGAATGTACTCTTCCATTTGCATTTTAATCGTTAATAGTTCTTTTAATAATAACAACTCAAGACGAATATTTTCACTTATTCCTTCTGTTGCTTCATTTATAGGAATTTCTTTTAAAATTTTGTAGTCATTATTAGCAAGTTCATTAAGCCATTTTTGTAAACACGTACTTACCATATTTCGCACCTTTATTTGTATTTCTGGTTCTATGTATTCATTTTCTAATAACCCTTTTATTTCTTTTAGAATATCTAGAATGGCATTGTTTTTTAATTCTTTATTTTCTTCCTGTGTAAAATAGTTTAAACCTTCTTCTATTTCAGTCTTTAACATATTAAAACAAACTGCTTTTGGACTTAAATTTTGTATTTCTTTAAGAAGCGGTTGCAAATCTGTTCTTATCTCAAGTTCTATATTAGAAGGACTTTCTACTGTTTCTATGCTTTCATTAAAAATAATGTCATTTATTTTGTTTTTATATTTGGCTATTACCCTTTGTAATCTTTCGTTCCATTTGTTTTGCATAGAATTATAAAATATAGAGATAATTTCTAAAGCCGTTCTAATATCAATTGCTAATTCTGTATTATTTTTACATTCTAAACTGTCTAGTAATTCTTGATAAGTTTCTACTTTCATTTGGTAGTTTTTGGCTTCGGTATAAAGTTCTTGGATTTTTGGTTTGAACTCTGTTTCTACATCCGATTCTAGACTTAAATTACTTTTTTCTTCCACTATTATTTGTATAATTTCTTTTGAAACTCTTTTTTGAAAAATATCCAAAATTTCTATTAATTGCTTTTCTAAATTATGATTACCAAGTTTTTCTTTTACATAAAGAATAAAACAAATTTTATCTTCTATTGAATTTATTTCCTTTGGTGCATTTTCAATTTGTGTATGAATTAATTCTTTATAATGCTTTATATCTTCAATTAATTTTTTTAAATGATCTGTACTAGATAAATTAAATATAATTCCATCTAAATTTTTTAATAAAGATTTTCTTAATGTCTTTGCGTCCGTGGCTTCGAAAGTAATTGTGATTTGTTCATTTGCACCAAATTTAGGTTTTAACTTTTGAACGGCATTTTTATAATCATTAAGAAGTCCCGCAATATTATTTTCGATAACACTTCTTTCTTTTTCTTCTAACAAAGCAGACATTTGATGTATTTTATCTATTCTCTCTTGTAGTTCGACATCCATATTATTTTTAGGAATATTGTCTTTTTCTACTGGCTTTTCAGGTGATTTAGAAAAATCTCCATATTGAAAAGTGATTTTAGGATACAAGACTTGTATGGCTAGTTTTTCTAGTGATGATACCTCGTTTTTTATGTGGACACGTCTTAAATTTTTCTTTCCACGTAAGCGACATTTCTTCAAAAAGTGACTTAAAAAAACTCCTGGTAAATTGTCTACATATAATAATTCTATGTTGGGACATAAATTATTAAAAACGATATGTTCTTTATAAGAGGCTATCTCTAAAACTTTTACCGTATTAAGGCATGATGTTATCCACTCTACATATCTAGCATATTTAGCATTTCTTGTTAAGATAAGTATTTCTAAAGGATTGTTAAAAAAAGCACCATCTTCTATTACTACATCACTATTAATTTCTAAACTTTTGATTTGATTGTCAGAAAATGCAAGATATTTAATACGCTCTAAATAAGGTGGTAATTTAAGTTCAGTTAAATTATTAGAGTTAGATGCAAATGTGTCTATTACTTTCACGCTATCCGGTATAAAGATACTTTCTAAATTTTTTGAAGATAATGCGTTCATTTCAATTTTTTCTATTCCTTTAGGGATGATAATACTTTTTTCATTACCATTATATTTAACTAACTTTTTGTCTTCTATATTCCATGTATTATAAAAGGCATTGTCTACTCGCCAAAAAATGTTATGTATATCTTCTTCTGTGTTCATACTAAACCCCCTCATATAAAATTAGTAATATACTATCATTTCTTTTTGATTCTGTAAACCCTTTTATCTTTTGCCAAACACAAGAAAAAAGGCTTAATTTTCGCCTTCTTCTAACATTGTAGTTATAAATATACCATAGCCTGTTCTTACATTATCAACAATGACATGAGTAACTGCACCAATGATTTTATTGTCTTGAATAATCGGACTACCACTCATTCCTTGTACAACTCCTCCTGCTTTATCTAAAAGTTCATCATCTGTTATTTCAAACGATATATTCTTTATTTTGTTATATTCATTAATTTTTGTAATATTAATATCATATTCTTTTATTTCATCACCATTTAAAACAGTTAATATTTTAGCATTTCCAACTTTTATTTCATCTTTATTGGCTACATCGTAAGTAGTGTTTCCAGGCAAACTAGCACTATAAGTTCCGAATAAACCATATTGAGTATTTTTAGAAATTGTTCCATATACTTCTTGTGGTTTAAAATTTGCTTTCTTTTCTCCTGGATTTCCATCACTACTTTTATTAACCCCTGTAATAGTACTGTTAAAAATGGTTCCTGTTTTTACTTCAATTCTTTTATTCGAATTGGCTTCAATAATTTCGTGTCCTAAGGCTCCAAAAATTTTACTTTCGGGGTCAATATAGGTTAGTGTTCCTATTCCCGTGATACTATCTTTTACATAAAGTCCTGTTTTAAAAACACCACCTTGTTCTATTAATTCCATAGTACTTTTATTTTCTTTGCTATTTCGTATATAAGTTAATTCTACCTTAGAATCCTCTATATTTTTTTCTATGGCATTCGTTAGTTCATTAATAGAATTAACTTCTGTATCTTTGACTTTTGTTATATAGTCTCCTACCTCAATAGATGGATTCGATTTTACATTTTTTCCATCTACTTGATAGAAACCTACTACTAAAACGCCATTACTCTGAATATTAATTCCTATATTTTGGCCTCCCACGATTACTTTACTAGAATATGCAAAGACAATTGATGGATAAAACATTAGTAATGTAATCAGTATTAATTTCATTTTTTTCATAAACATCACACCTTACTAGTACTAGTATGGATCTATAGTTTTTCAAAATAAAAACAATATTTGGTTTTTGCCAAATATTGCTAGTATTGTTTTTTCTTTTTAAATCTTCCTAAAATTGAACATTTTTCAATTTCATTTTCGTTTACAATAATGTTTTCTTCACGTAATTGCGTCAAATAGGATTTTTCCATTTCTAGTTCTTCGCGATAAGATATTTTTTGTATTTCATCACTCATCATTTCTATGTTATTTCTTTCTTTTTGTTCTATTAATTCTTGTAATTCTGCTTTATTTTTGGTTATGACTTGTACTAAATCTACTATTTCTAAATTTAAATCTTGTATTAAATTTTCAATGTATTTCTTATCCTTTATTAATTGTTTTATTTGCGATAAACAGGAATCTTCAGAATGAGTATAAATTATAGTGAGGAGAATAAATAACAAATCTCCATAGTAGCCGAATTTTAAAACTGCAATAATTTGTTGTATGCTAATTAGTGCTAATTCATTTCCCACAATCCATTCACTAGCGATAAAAACAAGGACTAGCCCAATTGGAATACATGCTATTAATGCTAAAATAACTTTTTTAGTCGACTTCCATTTCTTCAGCATTTTTTTAATTTTTAAATCAATATCATTCTCTTTATGCTCATATACTTTTTTACTGTTTTTTTTACTAACTAAATCGAATTCTAACTCTTTCACAACATCTTCTTTTACTAAAACCTTTTTAATGTTGTCTTGGTATTCTCTTGGTTTCATTGTTCCTTTTTCGTTAGAAACAATAACTCGCTCATTTTCTTTATCTATTAAACAATTAATATTCATGTTTCTTCACTCCGTGTTCCTTATTATACTTTAATCATAAAGCAAAAGAAAGGATTTTTTTCTTAATATTGACGTCCAAAATATATTTTATGTTTTCCCGCTTTCCCACAAACTATGCAAACATTGTCTGCTTCCTCTTCTTCTAATATACAACGGGATTTTAAGCCAGTTTCGTCTTTAATTTTTTCTTCACAAGCCATATCACCACACCAGTTAATCTTGATAAATCCTGGTTTCGTGCTAGCAATTGTTTTGAATTTTTCATACGTATCTGCTGTATGAAGCATGGTATTTCTTCTTTCTAAAGCACGATTGTATAAATTGTCTTGGATAGTTCCTAAAAGTGTCTTAATAGTTTCTATAATACTTTCAAAAGGAACTTCAATCTTTTCAAGAGTATCACGACGAACTAAAGTCACCTTTCCTTCTTCAAAATCACGGCGACCTAATTCTAAACGAATAGGATATCCTTTTACTTCTGCTTCTGCAAACTTAAATCCTGGAGTTTTATCTGAAGTATCTACATTATTGGTAATATTTTCGTTATCCAAACTGTTTTTGATTTCCTTTATTTTATTTAAAACATTCTCATCATTTCCAATTGGAATTAAATTTACTTTAATCGGAGCAATATTTGGCGGAAGGACGAGCCCACGATCATCGCTATGCGTCATAATAATAGCCCCAATCATTCTTGTTGTAACACCCCAACTAGTTTGATAAGGATTTTCAAGTTTATTTTCCTTATTTAAGAATTCAATTCCAAAGGCTTTAGAAAAACCAGTCCCAAAATAATGACTAGTACCATTTTGTAGAGCAACACCATCATACATCATGGCTTCTATTGTATAGGTAGTTTCTGCTCCAGCAAATTTTTCTTTTTCGGTCTTTTTTCCTACAATAACTGGAAGTGCTAAAATATTTCTTTGGAAATCTTCATATACTTTTAACATTCTTTTCGTTTCCTCTATGGCTTCTTCTTGGGTTGCGTGCATAGTGTGTCCTTCTTGCCATAAAATTTCCCTACTACGTAAGAAAGGACGTGTAGTACGCTCCCATCTTACAATTGTACACCACTGATTATACAAAAGAGGCAAATCACGATACGATTTAATTATTTTTTTAAAATGGTCACAAAATAATACTTCACTTGTAGGTCTCACGCAAAGTCTTTCTTCTAAAGGAACAGTGCCTCCGTGTGTTACCCAAGCCACTTCTGGTGCAAATCCTTCTACGTGTTCTTTTTCTATATTTAGTAAACTTTCTGGTATGAACATAGGCATTTGAATATTTTGGTGTCCTAGACGCTTGAACTCTTTATCAAGTTCACTTTGGATATTCTCCCAAATGGCATACCCATAAGGACGGATAATCATACTTCCCTTTACGCTAGAATAATCGACTAAGTCTGCTTTTTTACAAACATCTGTATACCACGTTGCAAAATCTACATCACGGCTTGTTATATCACGTACTTGTTCTTTCATAATATCACCTATTCTTCTGTATTGTCAGATAAATTAAAATCAACAAGTTCTCCATTCTCATTTAAAATCTTATTTACTTTTTTAGTGGCTTCATTTAGTTTGTCACTACAAGATTTTACAAGTTTCATGGCTTCTGTGTATTTTTCAATGGCAGACTCTAATTCTATATTTCCACTTTCTAGTTCATGTACTATATTTTCTAATTTTTCTAATGATTTTTCAAAACTTAAATTTTCCATTCTTTTTTCTCCTTTACAATAGCGGTTAGTTCGCCTTTTTTTAATTTAATTTGGATAGTATCTTCGATTTCTATCTCATCACTGTCTTTAATAATTTTATTATCCTTTGCTACTAAACTATATCCTTTATCTAAAATATTTAAGGGATTTACAAGTTTTAATGTATTGGCAAGTAATTTCATTTCATGTTCTTTTTTTTCTATATACCTTTTTATAAATTGATTCATTTTTACTTGGTTGTTTTCTAAATTCTTTTTGGTTATTTCAAAACTAGCCAGTGGTCGTTTTAGTACAACGTTATGCTTAATTGTATTTAAACGGTTTTCGTACTCTTCCAATTTTTTTTGCATTCCCTTATTTAATCCATCTATTAATGTGTCTAATTTCTGTTCTTTTAGTTCATAAAGTGTCATTGGGTTTTTAAGAACAAAACTTGCTTTTAATGATTTTATTTTTTCTGTTTTTGTTTTTAGATTATTTTTAATTAAAGTATTTAGTCTACTTTGTTTTTCTTTTAGTAGACATTCTATATCATATTTGGTTGGAACAGCCATTTCAGCGGCACCAGTGGGTGTTGGAGCACGTAAGTCTGCAACGAAATCCGCAATCGTAAAATCCACTTCATGCCCTACAGCACTTATAATGGGGATTTTGGATTCGAAAATAGCACGAGCGACCATCTCCTCATTAAATGCCCATAAGTCTTCAATAGATCCTCCCCCACGCCCACATATGATGACATCTAAATCAAATTCGTTAGCCCGCCTTATTTGTTTCACTATCTCTGGGGCAGCAGAAGCACCTTGCACTAAAGACGGAAACAAAATCGTTTCACAAATAGGGTATCTTCTTTTTATCGTACTTAATATATCACGGATAGCAGCACCGGTAGAAGCCGTAATAATCCCTATTTTTTTCGGGTATTTCGGTATTGGCTTTTTAAATTTCACATCAAACAAGCCTTCGCTTGCTAATTTCTTTTTTAGTTTTTCATATTCTATGTATAAATTTCCTAACCCGTCCATTTCCATAGAATCAACATAAATTTGATATGTTCCCTGAGCAGGATAGCAAGAAATTCGTCCTTCTATTAGTACATTCATTCCATCTTCTGGTTTAAATTTTAAAGATAGGGCTTTATTATAAAACATCACTGCACTAATTCTAGAAGTTTCATCTTTTAATGTAAAATACAAGTGTCCCCTAGTGTGATTTTTAAAATTTGATATCTCTCCTTTTAAATAGATTTTACGAAGAAAACTATTTTCATCAAACATCACCTTTATATATTCATTTAAATCACTAATACTCAAATATTTTTCTTCAGTCCCTATCATAAGATATCACCCACTTTCTTACTCACGAATAATTTTGTCTAAGACAGCGTTAATGATTTTGCGAACGGCATCATCACTATATTTTTTTGCTAATTCTATGGCTTCATTAATAACAACTATTTCTGGAGTATCTGTATACTTTAGTTCAAATAAAGCAATTCTTAAAATAGACGCTCCTGTTTTATCTAAACGATCAATCGTCCAGTCTTTTATGTGATGATTTGCTATATTGTCTAATTCGTTTTGATGTGTTACAACTCCATATACGATATCTTTTACGTATTCATTCTCTATTTCCAGATTATCATTTATTATTTCGTCTAAAGTAACATTCACTTTATTTGCTTGCATTAAATTATATTGGTATAAAATAATCATACATTTTTCTCTTAGTTCGCTTCTTTTATAAGCCATAAAAAATCACCATATAAATTATATCATATGTGGTTTTAAATGCCTAGTAGACTATTTTAATTTTATTCGAATAGGTCCTTTTTCTTCATTTTTTTGTTTTAAGGCTTTCATAATAGTATTGTAGTAATTGGATTCCCCTAGCGATTCTTTTTTTAAAATTACAATACTATCTGGTTTTGTCGCTTTTTTTGTTGGTTGCAAGTCAAATTGTCTAAATTTTTCTGGAATATGATACTCTACTTGAAAATACTCTTTCCTTTTGCTCGTATTTTCTTTTCTCTTTGCTCTTACAATAGTAGAATAGACTTCTTGCGTTTGGCTTATAGAAATAGTGGAATAATCGTATGATTCCTCTTGCGGGTTTATTTTTATGTATTCGTGGCTATTTTTTTCATCTCTTATGAAATTTGAAAAGTTTTTAATTCCTTCTTTTGTTACATCTATTCGAAAAAGAATATTATTAAGTTCGTCTATTAGGGATATTCGATTCATTTGCTCTATTTTTAAAAAATACTTTTTTCCTAAATTGTATATAGTTAATCTTTCTCCTACCACAATTTTTATATTTTCACTTTCTATTTCCTTTATATTCAAATGTATTAAAATATTGCGTTCTATTAAATAATAAAGAACTGCTTTGCTTTTATTTTCTACTTCTATATTTTGTAAAATATAATTCATTATTTCTGATGTTATATTCATTATTTACCTCTTTTCTTTCTTTAACTCATAAAAAAACTTTTGCAATAAAAAGTTTTTTCTTATTTTGACTTTAGTAAAATCCTTTTTACAGTCACTTTTTCTAAAGCATTATAGATTTCTGTCAAATTATCGCAAAAGTCATTTTCTGGATTTGTTATTAATACTAGAATACTTTCTCTATTTCTTACTTCTTTCCATCTTTCCATTACACATTTTATAATTTTTAATGGTAATAGATTTCCTTCTCTCATCATGCAGATTTTTCCTTTTTTTTCTAAGTCTTCAAGACGAAATTTATTGATTGTTGTTCTATGCCATACTGGTCTTGCACGATAGGCTTTTGAAATCATTTCTACTTTATCTTTTGTGTAGATTATTTTTTGATAATCAAAGTATGGATTATTACCTATCATAATATTTTGATATTCCGTAATCTGATTATCTCCATCTACATAAGTAACGTTATTTTTAATAAGATAATCGTTTATTTCGATTGTAAATCTTGCAGGAGAATCTATTTGATTTAATTTTAAATATTCTCCGTTAAGACTACTATTTAAAATAAATGACTTATTTTCATAAGAGAAGCACCATTTGGATACCACATAGTTATAAGGATGCACTGTGGTAAAATCAACATATTGTTCTGTTGACTTCTTTAATTGTATTTCTTGTTCAGCCTCTTTATTTTGTCCTAAAACTTTTTTAATATCGTTTCTTAAGAAATAACTTAAAGTCTTTTCTATTTGTTCCGAGGGTTCTGTATCTTTTGCTTCCTCTAAAATAGTCTCTATTAAATCATTTATTTTCATTTTCAATCACTGTCTTTTCTATATTTTTTTAATACTATGGTTTTCTTATTCTAATATGTGTTTTTCCCTCTACTTTTTTTTCTAACATATAAAATATTTCATCTAAATGTTTACATAAATCAAAAGGTTCTTCTAAAAAGGTTAGCCCTATAATTTCACTATTGCTTTTTAAATTGACTAAATATTTTTTAAAATTAGCCAAAACTATTTTCAAGCCAGTTTGGCTGGGTTCATTTTTTGGAATTTCCATGGCGATATCTTCTATATTAACAATCTGAAACAAAGAATCGTATCCCCTTCTTGCTTTTATTGATTGGGCTCTAAATGCTTGTGTAATCGTTTCTTCTCCATCTAAAGTATACATGATTTTTTGATAATCAAAATATGGATTTTCTTCTAAACCAACGGTTTGATAATCATAGACACAATCTTCGTTAATATTTGTTACCAAAAGATTATGATATATATTTTTTTCTGCAGTTATTTTAAACATTATTGGTGTATTTGGAATGACTCCTTTTAAAATTTGGCCATTTTGAGAAAAAACTATATATTCTACACCACCGTAGTTTATTTTTAATACATTTCCTTTTTTTCTTCCATCTAGAGCGTCGGCTTCCATTACTTTAAAACTTATTTCCATTTCTTCTTCATTAAAGTTATCCCTTCCAAATAGGGCATTTATATTTTTTTGTAAGAAATAACGAATTACTTCTTTGTTTTGGAAACCTACAAATCCTATAAATTCAAAATTTTGCTCTATCATTTTTGATAAACTTGTTTTTTTTACTGCATTTTGGAATGATTCATTTTTTGTCATTGAAATTTTTCCCTTTCTTTTAAACGATGTATGTTTATTATAATCTATATTCTTTATTCTTGGTGACTATGAGAAAAATTTTTTACACTTTTTTGTCGTTTATAATGATTTCTTTTAATTCGTATAATTTGTTTATGGCCTCAATGGGTGTCATATAAACTGGATCAATGCCTTCCATAAATTTTTTTATTGGATCTTCTTTTTTTGGTTCTTCAAACGCAAGAGTAAGTTGTATTTTATCGTCTTTTGCATTTTTGTTAGTATTGCTTTCATAGTGATTTAAAATTTCATTGGCTCTTCTAGTTAGTTCTTCAGGCATTTCGGCAAGACGGGCTACATGAATTCCATAACTTTTGTCTACGGCTCCATTCTTTATTTTGTGTAAAAAAGTTAAGCGCCCGTTTTCTTCGTGAGCCGAAACATGAATGTTTTGAATGCTTGGAATTTCTCTTTCTAATACGGTTAGTTCGTGATAATGAGTCGAAAATAAAGTTTTACATTTTATGTTTTTATTTACATATTCTAAAATTGCCTGAGCAAGACTCATTCCATCGTAAGTGGCGGTGCCACGACCTAGTTCGTCAAATAATATCAAACTGTTTTCTGTCGCATTTGCTATAGCGTTTCTCGCTTCTTTCATTTCAACCATAAATGTTGATTCTCCACTTACTAAATCATCACTGGCTCCGATTCTAGTAAATATTTTATCGATAATTGGTAGATTAGCACTTTTTGCTGGAACAAAAGAACCCATTTGCGCCATAATGATAATAATTGCAAGTTGCCTCATAAATGTAGATTTTCCACTCATATTAGGTCCTGTTATCAATAGAGTTGTTGTAGTATTATCCATGATACAATCATTTGAAACATAAGTATTATTGCTTACTTTTTTGATTACAGGATGGAACCCATCTTTAATTTCTATGGTATGGTTTTCATTTAACTTTGGTCTTACTAAATTGTATTCTTCTGCACAAACGGCTAAAGAAGTAAGAGCATCAATCTCACTAATTATTTGTGCTGTATCTTTTAAAGGAATTAATTCCTTTTTTATTATTTCTTTTACTTCATTAAATAACTTGTATTCCATTTCCACAATTTTTTCTTCAGCATTTAATATTAGGGCTTCTTTTTCTTTTAATTCTGGAGAAATAAATCTTTCGCAATTGGCAAGAGTTTGTCTTCTTTCCCAGTTCAATTCTTCTTTTATCTCTTTTAACTGGCCTTTTGAAACTTCTATGTAATAGCCAAATACTCGATTGTAACCCACTTTTACATTTTTAATTCCCGTACTTTCTTTGATTTTGGCTTCAAAGTCTGCAATAAAACTTTTGCCGCCACTACGAATACTTTTTAATTCATCTAATTCTTCGTTATACCCTTCTTTAATTAGATACCCTTCTTTTAAAGTCACTGGCGGTTCTTCATAAATGGCTTTTTCAAGTAAATTATAGATTTCTTTATGTTCTTCTATTTTATAATCAAATTGTAAATTATGTACTATCTCTTTTAGGTTTGGTAATACTTTTAAACTTGCTTTTAATTGTAGCAAATCACGAGCATTTAAAGATCCACAAGCGATTTTTCCACAAAGACGTTCAATATCGTAAATTTCATATAAAAGTTCTCTTAGTTTGTCTTTTAAAATGAATTCAGTAATTAGGGTATTGATTTTATTATAGCGACTTTCAAGTGTTTCTTTATCTTTTAAAGGGTGCATTAAATAGTCTTTTAGTTTACGGCTTCCCATACTGGTCTTGGTTTTATCGAGTAACCATATTAGGGAATAGTTTCTTTCTTTTAGACGTAGAGTTTCTATAAGTTCTAGATTTCGAATAGTATGAACGTCCATTTCTAAATAGTCTTCTGTATGGACGATGTTTACATTTTTAATATGAGAAACATCTTTTAATTCTCGAACAATTAAGTAATAGAGTAAATGTTTAATTCCTTCTTTAAAACGAATGTCTTCAACAGATTCAATTAAATTTTCATATCCTTTTTCTAGTAATCCATCAGAGATAGACACTTCAATTCCATAAGTCCCTTTTAAAAGGCCTATTAGTTCTAAATCGTTGTTGTCTTTTAAAATGACTTCTTTGATTTTTAGGGTTAGGATTTCGTTTAATAGTTTTTCTTTTTTGAAGTCAATATTCATAATGTTTAGACTTCCTGTTGAAATATCGGCATAACATAAAACATAGATAAAAGAAAAATCTAAAATGCTTGCAATATAGTTATTTTCATGCTCGCTTAAAAGTTCTGCATCAACAATAGTTCCTTTACTAATTACTTGAACAACTCCACGGCGTACCATACCTTTTGTGTTTTTCGGATCTTCTAATTGTTCACATATAGCCACTTTATAGCCTTTATTGACTAATTTTTCAATATAAGGTTTTACAGAGTGAAAAGGAACTCCACACATAGGCACTCTTTCTTCTAGTCCTGCATTTTTGCTCGTTAAAGTAAGTTCTAATTCACGAGAGGCAATTTCACCATCTTCAAAAAATAATTCGTAAAAGTCTCCTAAACGAAAAAATAAAAGTTCATTTGGATATTCTTCTTTTATATCATAGTATTGGCGCATACCAGGGCTTAATTTGTCTTTGTCTATTTCACTGCTTTTCATTTCTACCCACCTAGAAGACATTATACCATTTTTCTCAAATAAAAAGAAAGTAGTTTGTGGCTATTTCTTGTCTATTTATCTTCAGATACATTCGGATTTATTCTAATACGTTGCAAACCATCTTGCTCATCTAATATTTCATTTATCTTTTGACCTAAAGAAGATGTTATAAAACTCTTATAAGAAGAAGTTCTTTCTTCTCTAATTTTAGACATAAAATATTCTCTTTGCTCTGAGGTTAAAGAAGCAAAAGAAAATTCTAAATTATCTAATAACATTTGGTCAGGATTCTTTGGCGCTTCTTGGATATTAGGATTCTTATGTTTATTCATATAATTAGATACCACATACGGAAAATATTTGTGAATGTCCGTTTTAAATGTCATATAAAATGCTGTTTCTTCTTCAGATTCTCCTAAAATCTCTATTTCTGGCTTATGATAATAATCGTACCCTGAATTTATTTTTATTTTTTTATATTGCCTTTGTAGCGTTTCCAAAAAATCACTCAAAAATTTAGGAATCAATTCCTCTTTTAATTCTTTTATTACTCCTGGATTATTTATATAACGAACAAAGCCAATTGTTTTATCTTGATTACAAAAGCCAATAGTGTCTATATGTGTTGATAATTCCAGATTCTTCCAATTTAAGCACCATGCTAATAAAATATCTTCTCCCTCCCCTCTTGGAACGTTCATTTTATATAAAACTTTATCATCATTATAAACTGCAATTTCACATCTATGTACATTTTCATAAAATGTTAAACACACATAATTATTAAAATCATTTAAAAAATCTTCCATTTCTTACACCTCTTTAGAAAATAGAATACTTGATTTTGTATTTTAAGTCAAACAAAAAAATGCCTAAACATTTAAGCATTTTTTGCTTGAATTTTTTCTGTTGCTTCGTCCATCATTGTATTTAATAACTTGTCCGCATTTTTCTTTGTACTTTTATTCGTTAATAAATAGGCAACCATACCTGCTCCACAAGCCATACCTATACTAGAAGCAATCATCATTTTTTTCATATCAACACACTCCTCTTACCAGTAGTATGCTATATTTTTTAAATCTTATGCATTAAAACACTTTTTAAAGTTGTTTTGCGATTACTGCTATAATCATTATTCAAAGCCATAATGAATGCGTTTTTCTCTCCTACAATTACTAGACTTTTTTTAGCACGTGATACACCAGTGTAAATCAATTTATTGTATAGCATCTTGTAATAATTTTTACTTATTGGCAAAATAACATGAGAAAATTCACTTCCTTGGCTTTTATGAATCGTGATAGCATAAGCATGTTTAATCATATATAAATCTTCTTTGGTATATTCAACATAATTTCCATCAAAATCGATTGTCACAATTTCTTTTTTACGCTGATTACACTTTAGTTCTATAGTTTTAATATATCCAATATCGCCATTATATACATTACAATCTGGATTATTTGCTAGTTGCAAAACTTTATCTCCTTCACGATATATAATATCACCTAGTTTTAATTCTTTTAATTCTTCTTTAGGTGGATTAAACAACTCTTGCAAAGCCAAATTTAAGTTATCTATGCCATTTTCTCCTTTATACATGGGAGCAAGTATTTGCATATCGTCGGTTTTTAAACCTTTCTCAATACTTCTTTTGCATATTTCTTTTATCATTTTGGTAATCTCTTTTGAATCTGTCATAAGAAAATTATAGTCATCTTTTTTTTCCATAAAAGTATCACTTAAAGTATGTTCTTTTATTTCTCGGGCTAAATCCGCAATATAAGAGTTTTCGCTTTGGCGATAGATTCGCTCTAATGGATTGTAGGAAAAAAGACATGAATCTACTAAATCGTTTAAAATAAGCCCTGCTCCTACACTAGGAAGTTGAAATGTATCCCCTACTAAAATAAGTTGAATATTGGAACCTATTCCTTTTAGTAACGAATCAAATAAAAAAGTGTCTAGCATACTTGTTTCATCTACAATAATTAATGTATGATTGTTTTTGTTATATTCATTAATTGCAAAATCGTTGGTATCTTTATTCCATTTTAAATATCTATGAATTGTCATAGCAGGGATATGGGTAGTTTCTGCTAATTTTTTACTGGCTCTTCCTGTAGGGGCTAAAAGAGCAATATTTGTTACAACATCAATTGGCGAAAGGCTATTCATTTCAATATAAAGGCGCGTAATAGCATTAATAATAGTGGTCTTACCTGTCCCTGGTCCTCCCGATATAATAGAAATACGATTTTCTAAAGCATTTTTTATGGCATTTTTTTGTTCTAAATTATAAGAAACTCCGATACATGTTTCAAGTGCGTTTATGCTATCTTCAAAATCTTTCAATTCTCTTTTAGGCAAATTTATAATTTTACTTAAATGTTTTGCTATATCATGCTCCATTATATAATTCTCTTTTAAATAATACCTTTCTTGTTCTATCACAATAAATCCTTCTTTAAATAATTCTTCTAATAAAAACTTAAATTCTTCTTGCTCTAAAATTATTTTAAAATAGGTTTTTAAATTAGAATAGATTTCTTCTTCAAAATAATAGACATCTCCATTGGTATCACTAGTTCTTTTCATGGTTTCCAAAATACATTCTTTTTTTCTTACATCACTTTCAGAATCAAAGTTTTGGATATAAATATAGTCTAATTTATTAAAATCTATAATTTTTTTAAAATGATATAAGTTTTCATGCAAATATACACTTGTTTTGTCTTTGTATTTTTTTATAATTTTTGTAGCATCTCCAATAGAAAAACCTAGCGATTTTAATTCGATAATTAAATCATCATTAGATGAATGATTTAAAATGGATACATAAATGCTGTCTGCCTTTTTTTCAGTCATTTCTGGTACTAAAAATAAATTGTTTTTATTTTCTTTGATTAAATCAATTGCACTTTCTCCTAAAGTTTCGACAATTTTACGTGCTGTTTTTTCTCCGCATCCTTTGATTAATGGACTTGCTAAAAATTCAACGACGGCATCCTTACTCGTTGGTTTTTCCTTTTCATAACTATTAATTTTAAACTGATAACCATACCTTTCGTGTCTAGCGTATTCGCCGTTTAAGAGATAAGTTTCTTCCTCATTTGGATCTAGAATTGTTCCACTTATCGTAATGGTTTTATTTACAAACTCTTGCATTATTTCACTAGAAGTCTCTTTTATTCTAAAAGTACCTACAAAGAAGCCGTTTTCATTTTTATAAATTGTTTGTCTTATTTTGCCTTTTATTTCTTCCATCTTGTATTCACCTAAATGAATTTTAACACAAAAAAAGTAAAAACGATATTTATTTTTACTCTTTATTCATTATAACCTAATACATAAAGTTCATAAGAAAATAAATCATACATTTTGTCTTTTTCTACAATATTGTTACTTTTCTTTGCATTATATAATTCTTTCCACATTTCATATAAGTGTGTATAGGTTGTAAGCATTCTATTTTTTTCTGAATTGGTAGATGCACTCATCATTTTTTCATAGTAATCTTTCATACAATCAATTATGAATTTCTGTAATTTTTCATAATCTCGATTGCCAACTTTTGTAATCATTTTGCTACTTGTTTCTCTCGTAATTGGCGTATCAAATTTGGTTTTAGAAACTAATACATCGTTTACTTCTATTTTCCCCACTAGTTTTTCTTTTTCTGCAATATTAAACTTTTTAAAAGTAGTATTTGTAAACATCCCTCTTCACCTATTTTGCATTATACTCTTATTTTTGATTTTTGTAAATTACTATCTTGATTATTTTCAATGATTTTAAATTGATAACCACAAATATCTAGTATTTGCAGAAGTGTAGCAACTGCCATTTTTGTTGTATTTGTTTCATATCTTGAATATTGTTGTTGCTTTATTCCAAGAAAATTGGCTAGTTCTTTTTGGGTATAACCCACTTCTTCTCTAATTTGTTTTAAATTAATATTATTCATTTATGCTAATTCGATAGGGATTTTCTTGTGTTCCTTCCCCACCTTCATATAATACATTTGATTTTAGTGTTAAAATCGGACGAATGCGATATCCTGGTTTATGTGTGGAAGGAGTATAACCAGTACTTTCTGTATAAAACCAATTATTATTCTCCCATTGTGGATATTGATAAGTCCCTGTATTGTCTATAAAACGTGGCCATAAAGTCATATTGTAACCATTATTCCAAACATTAGGCGAATAATAATCTTTACTCGCTAACCAGTAACTTGCGAAGTTTTCTGTATCAATTACGGGTGCTGCCGTAGTTCCTATGGCATTTTTAACTAAATTGAAATCCTTTTGATATAAATTATCTCCACAACCTAAATGTTCTTTTCCAACAGAATTACTACCATACCCTTCACCACATATTTCTCTACTAGGAGTAGGTGTTATGTATGTTTGCCCATTATATCCCATATGTCTAGATGAGATGGTATACATATCGTTTTCATATTGAGTAGCAATGTTTTGTAATGTTCCTACTAATTGATTATAATTTCCAATATAAACTAAAGTACTTGATAAATAAGCAGAAACCATTTCTATCGTTTCATCTTCATTTATACTAATAACCTGCCATAAATTTAATTCGCTTGGATATATCTCTTGTACTGAACTATATCCTGTCATATTAGAAGGAATTTGATAGGAATTTAAAATAGGATTCATATTAATATAACTTCCTAAAGAAATTTTGCTAATTAGTTTTTCTGCTACCACTTGATTTTGTCTAGCGTCAATTACAACTTTACTATAGAATGTTCCGTTTTGTGAATCATTTCCTGCACTTTCATCTAACCATATTCTTACCTCATGTTCGACACTTTCATACGGCTTTATACTTCCACTATGTATCGTATAGGCTTCTACTGCGGTATAATCGCTTTCTTGGTAGGTTATTGGTGCACTTGGATTGTTACTTAAAATACTCTTAGCGTTTTCATCTACTTTTGTTGCTATGTTTTTACTTGCTATTCTAGATTCTGTTTCCATTACTTCTAAGTTTACGTTATAGTCTA